>NZ_DALZQO010000047.1:0-1660 GCF_032017025.1 Hydrogenoanaerobacterium sp. | reverse complement strand
ATAAGGAGGCAATTAAAATGGGAAAGTACATAATGGCACTCGACCAGGGAACAACCAGTTCACGCTGCATCCTGTTCAATGAAAAGGGTGATATGGTGAGTGTGGCTCAAAAAGAGTTTACACAGTATTATCCCCACACAGGCTGGGTAGAGCATGATGCAACGGAGATTTGGGCGACACAGGTAGGCGTTGCGCATGAAGCCATGGAAAAAGCAGGTGCAACCGCAAAGGATATTGCTGCAATTGGTATTACAAACCAGCGCGAAACCACGGTTGTGTGGGACAAAACAACCGGCGAGCCTGTTTGCCATGCCATTGTGTGGCAGTGCAGACGTACCGCTGAGTATTGCGACAGCCTGAAAGAAAAGGGGCTGATCGAAAGCTTCCGCGAAAAAACCGGTTTGATGATTGACGCGTATTTCTCCGGCACAAAAGTTCGGTGGATTTTGGAGAATGTACCGGGTGCACGTGAAAAAGCAGAAAACGGAGAGCTGCTGTTTGGTACGATTGATACCTGGCTGATCTGGAAGCTGACAAGAGGCAAGGTTCATGTAACGGATTATTCCAATGCATCCAGAACGCTTCTGTTCAACATCAAGGAACTGAAATGGGATGAGGAGATTCTCGCCGAAATGAACATCCCGCTGTGCATGCTCCCCGAGGCAAAACCATCCAGTTATGTATACGGTGAGACAGACCCTGAGATTTTTGGCGGTGCAATTCCAATTGCAGGCGCAGCCGGCGACCAGCAATCCGCGTTGTTCGGGCAAACCTGCTTTACCGAGGGTACTGCGAAAAACACCTACGGCACCGGCTGCTTTATGCTGATGAACACAGGCGAAACTCCGGTTTACTCCAAAAACGGGCTGCTTACCACCATTGCGTGGGGCATTGACGGTAAGGTGAACTATGCACTGGAGGGCTCTATTTTCGTTGCAGGTGCTGCAATTCAATGGCTTCGCGATGAAGTAAAGCTGATTGACAGCGCACCGGATTCCGAGTATATGGCCGGCAAGGTGAAAGACACCAACGGCGTATACGTGGTTCCTGCGTTTGTAGGGCTGGGTGCCCCCCACTGGGATCAGTATGCGCGCGGCGCCATCGTTGGGCTTACCCGCGGTGCAAACAAATATCATATCATCCGCGCAACGCTGGAATCGTTGGCTTACCAGACCAACGACGTGCTCAAAGCAATGCAGGAGGATTCGGGCATTACGCTGACCTCACTCAAGGTGGATGGCGGCGCTTGCGCAAACAATTTCTTAATGCAGTTCCAGTCCGATATCATCGGTGCTCCAGTTGACCGTCCAATCTGCATTGAGACCACAGCCTTGGGCGCAGCTTACCTCGCCGGTTTAGCGGTAGGCTACTGGAAGAGCAAAGAAGACGTTGTAGAGAACTGGCAAATCTCCCGTACCTTTACCCCTGACCTGGACGCTGCTGTTCGGGATGAGCTGGTTGCGGGCTGGCAGAAGGCAGTAACCTATTCCTTTGGTTGGGCAAAATAGGCGCTTACTTCCAAACACGTAAAACCGTACACAATTAAAATGATGTAGAGGAGCGTAGTTATGGTATATTTAGCGGAATTTTTGGCAACAGCGATGCTGATTTTATTGGGTGATGGCGTAGTAGCCAACGTTTGTTTGAACAAATCGGGCAT
>NZ_DALZQO010000046.1:0-2945 GCF_032017025.1 Hydrogenoanaerobacterium sp. | reverse complement strand
AAAGTCCGTTCGCCATCCTTTTGCAAGGATACTCTGGACGATTTTGGGGATGTAGTGGAACAAATAATGTTTCGTTGCTTTAATATGTCTTGTAGATGTCATATTATCATCTTATAATAAAAGCAGTAGAGGTGATAATATGCAGATTAACAGGCTATTCGAAATGGTTTATCTATTGCTGAACAAAAAAAGTATGACCGCCGGGGAGCTCGCAACACACTTTGAGGTTTCACCCCGCACGATTTACCGGGATGTAGAGCTTCTATCCTCGGCGGGAATACCCATTTATATGACCAAGGGCAAGGGTGGTGGAATTTCACTGCTCCCTGACTTCGTTCTCAATAAAACTGTCCTGACCGATGGCGAAAAGTCAGATATTCTCGCTGCACTTCACGCAGTAGATGCGGTCAACTTGGAGCAAACCAATACTGCGGTGCAAAAGCTGTCCTCCCTATTTGGAAACACCAGCGCCGATTGGGTTGAAGTTGATTTCTCCGGCTGGGCAAACGCCGATGAGGAAGCGCAGCTGTTCAGCCTGCTGAAAAGCGCCATTCTCGGAAAGAAAAAAGTGGCGTTTCAGTATCACAGCAGTGAGGGCAGCACGCAGCGCACAGCAGAACCCATGAAACTCTGCTTTAAGGGACAGAGCTGGTATCTTTATGCTTTCTGCACAGTGCGTCAAGATTATCGGTTTTTCAAACTGCGGCGCATGAAAGAATTGAAGCTGCTTGACGAGCGCTTTGAACGCACTGCCTCCGCGAAGATATTTGAAGGCACAAAAATATTTCAAGATGATTTCGTGACAATCACACTGAAGCTGTCAAAGAAAATGGCGTATCGTGTCTATGATGAATTTTCACAATACAAAACGCTTCCCAGCGGTGATTTCATTGCGACGCTCACCATGCCCAGAGGCGATTGGGTCTATCAATATCTTGCGACCTTTGGTGAGGATTGTGAGATCATAGAACCGGAGGATATCCGCCTGCAAATCAAGGATAAGCTGCAAAAAACACTGGCACAATATTTATAATATGACACGCTGCTGTCAATTGGTCTTTGCTATGATGATAGTATCAAAGACAAGGAGGACGATCAAATGAACTACGAAGTTGTGCATTTAGAGGAAAAGATTATTGTTGGGGTAAGTGCTGCGACCAGCAACAGCGACCCTGAAATGGGGAAAATCATTGGCGGGCTTTGGGAGAAGTTATACCAAGGCGGCATCAATGCCGTGATAAAAAACAAGGTAAACGAGTACGCCATTGGGCTGTATTCCGATTATACGGCCGATGGGTACTGTGTAACAGCGGGTAATGAGGTTTCCAAGGCAGAAAATCCTGAACTGACCGTAAAAACAATCCCTGCCGGAAAATACGCAAAATTCTCTGTGCATGGGCATATGGAAAAGGCCGTCTCTGACTCATGGGGAGAGATTTGGCAGACGGATTTAGACCGCAGCTTTACAGGCGATTTCGAGGAATACCGAAATGCCGACCCGGAAAACTGTGATATTGATATCTACATTGCTCTGAAGTAAGGGGGGGAAACGTATGAAATTAGAAGGCTTCGGAATTTTCGTGAAAGATATGCCGACTATGGTGCGTTTTTACCGTGATGTTCTTGGGTTTGAAATCAAGGAGGAAGAAGATTCCAGCAATGTCTATCTGGTGAAAGATGGCACTTTGTTTTTACTTTATCGCAGAACAGATTTTGAGCAGATGGCAAAAAGGTCGTTTTCTTATGCGAATGGCATCCATGGCCATTATGAAATTGCGATGGGTGTAGAAAACTATGCCGCAGTAGATGATACCTTTAAGCGGGTTGTGTCAAACGGTGCCGTGCCGGTCTTAGAACCTACAACAGAGCCGTGGGGACAGCGGACTTGCTATGTTGCAGATCCAGAGGGCAACTTAATTGAAATTGGTTCCTTTACCAAATAAGCAGCTACACAATTGCCTATGCCTAAAAAGAAGGAGACGAAATAACAAATGGATTATAGAAAAGAATTTGAGCGCATGATGCAAACACAAACAGCCATGGCGCTGGCTACAGCGGCAGACGGAGCGCCCAATGTACGCATCGTCAATTTTTATTATGATGCAGAGACGAAAGCCCTGTATTTCTCCACCTTTAGCGACAACCAAAAGGTTGCGGAGTTTGAGAAAAATCCTCATGCTGCATTCACAACGATTCCGGAAAGTGGAGAAGAACACGTTCGGGTCAGGAATGGGATTGTTCGGAAAAGCTCTGTTTCGGTGGAAGCCATCAAGGATCAGTTTCTATTGAAGCTGCCGGAATACATTATGAGCATCCCTGATGTACTTCCTGCGCTTATCCTGTTCGAAATCACCTTTGACCAAGCGGATGTGGTCATTGACTTTGAACACATGGAAACGATTGCGGTATAGTCTGAAACCCCTGTCGGCAGCGAGTTGCAACTATTCTCCAAGGCGCACTGTGAATGAACCCACGGTGTGCCTTTTTTATTTCCCCCAAAAGACGTTTGCAGCAGCAAAACAAGGAGGGCGGCAGAACCGCTCTCCTTGCTTTTTGTAAACGGGCTATGCTATTTATCGTTGCCGTCGGGCTCTGAATCTCTTTTGAGTTCCACAATAACGCCGTCATCACCGGAGATAAAAAGCTCCTCCGTCTTTTGCTGCGCACGCTGAAGCAGCGAGATGGCATCCGTCACATCGTTAAACAGCGAATCATACATTTTTTTGTAATCTGCCACACAATAGACCTCCTTTTCCTTATTTCGGCGGCCACCGTTGTGTGGTATTGAAGCTCTGACCGGACGGATTGTCAAGTCGTTTCTGAAGTTTTCTAAATGTTAGCACCCTGTCAGAAATCCGTTCAGACAGATATGCAGGCACACCGCATTTTATTGCATGGTGTGCCTTTTTTATTTCCACAGAAAGGGGTGAGAATCCAATGTTCAT
>NZ_DALZQO010000045.1:0-3804 GCF_032017025.1 Hydrogenoanaerobacterium sp. | reverse complement strand
CCAATGTTCTTACTGCTCATTGTTGCTGCGACCATTTATTTTATTCTGGGAGAATCCAGGGATGGTGCGATTATGCTCATTTTTGTGGTGGGCATCATTAGCATTGATGTAATTCAAGAATGGAAAACCGATAAAGCCCTAAATGCCCTGAAAGATTTATCTGCCCCGCATGTCACTGTTATTCGTGATGGCAAGGAGCAGACCATTGCAAGTGCTGACCTTGTGCCCAGCGACTTAATGATGATTTATGAGGGGGTTAAAATCCCGGCAGACGGCATTATAATAAAATGTAACGACCTGTGTGTCGATGAATCTTCGTTGACCGGCGAAGCGGAAGGTGTGTGGAAAATCAACACTGAGAGTGCAGATTCAACAAGCGACTATTGGCGGCGTGATTATTGTTATGCTGGCACGCTGGTTACACAGGGCACAGCAACGGTACTGGTAGATAAAATTGGTGGCAGCACCGAATATGGAAAAATCGGTGCTAATGTTGCATCTGCACCAGAGGAACCCACACCCCTACAAAAGCAAACCGGAAGTCTTGTTAAACTATGCGCAGGAATTGCTGCAGTCTTGTTTGCCCTTGTAGGAATATTCACATGGCTAAATATTCCTGACCACAGCTTTGGCGACAGGCTGATTGAAAGCATTTTGTCGGGCATCACCCTTGCCATGGCAATGATTCCAGAAGAGTTTCCTGTCATCCTCACGGTATTTTTATCAATGGGAGCTTGGCGACTTGCCAAAAAGCAGTCACTGGTGCGCAAGTTGCCTTCAGTGGAAACGCTTGGCGCCGTATCTGTGCTATGCGTAGATAAAACAGGGACCATCACGATGAATCAGATGACCGTGCAGGATACGTGGGCTACTGATGGCAACACCATAGCACTTTGTGAAGTAATGGGTATGGGCTGCGAGACCGATGCCTATGACCCAATGGAAAAGGCAATGCTCAAGCATTGCGAAACCCTTGGAATTTTAAAGGAAGATCTTTTTGCTGGAGAACTAATCAGCGAATATGCCTTTACAAATGAGTTGAAGATGATGGGGCATATTTGGCGCAGAGATGACGGAATTACCGTTGCCGCAAAAGGGTCCCCTGAGCGTATCTTAACTATTTGTAAGCTTACAGATTTAGAAAAACAAACAGCAGAACAGAAGATCACCGAAATGTCCAAACAAGGTTTGCGTGTAATTGCAGTTGCCACTGCAAAGCTACAAAGTGAAGCAGAAATTCCTGCACAGATCACAGACTGCCATTTAACGCTTTGCGGACTGATCGGGCTTGCCGACCCACCCCGTGAAGGTGTAAAAGCAGACATCGCCGTTTGCAATAAAGCGGGTATTCGTGTTGTTATGATTACAGGTGATAATGGCATCACCGCCGCGTCTATCGCAAAGAAAATCGGTATGCAAAACAGCGACCATATCATTACAGGCGATATGCTAAGCGAAATGACCGATGAAGAACTGCGTGAAAAAGTGAAGGATGTCAGCATTTTTTCTCGTGTCATTCCTGAACATAAAATGCGTATTGTAAAAGCATTCAAAGATAACGGTGAAATTGTCGCGATGACCGGTGATGGCGTGAATGATGCACCCGCTCTCAAATATGCCGATATTGGCATTGCAATGGGTAAACGCGGCAGTGAAGTTTCCCGTGAAGCAGCAGATCTCATTCTAATGGACGACAATTTTACTACTATTGTAGAAACGGTAAAAGACGGTCGCCGTATTTATGATAACATTCGCAAGGCTGTGGGCTATGTGTTCACCATTCATATTCCCATTGCCTTTGCCTCCTTACTTGCACCAATCCTTGGCATTGCCCCCTCAGCACTGCTTTTACTTCCTCTCCACGTTGTTCTGCTCGAGCTACTCATTGACCCTACCTGCTCGATTGTACTAGAGCGTCAGCCTGCCGAAGCAGACATTATGGAGCGAAGCCCTCGAGATCCAAAGGAAAAACTGTTGACCGCAAAAACTCTAGCCAAAAGCATTTTGCAGGGACTTATCATTTTTGCGGCCTCCTTTGGAACGTATTACGTAATCCTCGATGGAAATGTTGATAATGCACCAGTTGCCCGGGCAATGGGGCTTGCAATTATCATGCTATCCAACTTGTTTCTTGTACAGGTCAATAGTTCTGATCACGATTTTACCTTTCAATCGGTAAAGCGCCTTGTGAAAGACAAAGTGATGTGGGCAGTTAACCTTGGTACACTGGCTATGCTTGGCATTATTTTGTATTCGCCACTCAATGGCTTATTAAAGTTGGCACCACTTTCTGCTTCTCTGTTATTAAAGGCTGTTATTATTGCATTTATCGCAGTGTTTTGGTTTGAGTTAGTGAAACTGGTAAAACGACAAAAACTGAAAAATGGTTCAATGCAATAAAAATAAGAGCTGCGTGAATTCTCACGTGGCTCTTACTTTTTTTACATGTATTGTGGTTTCAATCCCCCAATCTATCGGCATCTGCCTTAGTTTTGTGCACTGTGCCATGCGGATGATGTGGTGGTGCATAAATTGAATAGAGTTTTAAAGGGCATCGCCCTTTATTAACAACATTATGCCATGTTCCGGCAGGGACAAAAATAACATCATCTGCTGCTATACATTGCTGGAAATCCAATTGCTCTTTGCGGTTTCCCATCAAAGCAACACCGTTTCCTTGTTCGATACGCAAAAACTGATCAGTATCTGGATGTATCTCTAACCCAATTTCACCGCATACGGGAATACTCATCAGAGTTAACTGCAGGTGACATCCAGTCCACAATGTCGTGCGATAGTTCTGATTCCGCCCAGTTGCTTGCGAAATGTTGGTAACATAGGGATAAGGCCCATGGTCTTGTTGGCATGACTCTACGGTCTGATTTCCGCAACCCCTTCTGTTTTCATTATATCGACTCACAAAAAAACACCTCCTTTTTCAGCTTAGGTAACATCACAAAATTATAAATTGCATAGCATTACCCTTATATATCTTATGCGATTGGATTAATAGGGTGATTGAATCCTGAGGGTAATTACACTTAAACCCCTCTCGATGATATTAATCCTGGATACAAAGATAGGCTTACAACCTTTTTAATAAAGTAAATAAGGAGCTACATCACGTTGTGATATAACTCCTTATCTTTATTGTTCCGAATATTCTATTGCATGAACCGGACATGCCTTTATTACACTTTGGAGTTTTTCATAATCAAGAGCCTGTTTATCATATGCTTTGACAACAGCTTTTTTCCCTTGCATTATAAACAGTGTGGGATAGTTCTTTGCACAAAGGGTACAGCCCATACAGGCATCCTTGTTAATATGGAGGCCGGGCTTAGCCAGCATTTCTCCCGGTAGATCCTCATCCCGAATAATTTTTGCCGAAATCCATGAGAAGATGATTATGGCAAGTACAGTGAGCGCCCAACGAATGGCCATGAACTTGGGACCTAAAAACTTTGCTTCATTACCTTCTGGCACTTTCTACCCAGCAAAAATCGGAATCTGTTTTGCTACCTATCACAAAAAAGCAGCTTGCTGACTACTTCGGTGTACAACGCCCCTCACTTTTCAGGGAACTGAAACGAATGAAGGACGAAGGCTTAATTGAGATTGCAAACAAAAAAATATATATCAAATTTATCAGTGAGCCATGGTATTTTTCTTAAGAAGCTTTACCCTTATTTTAGATTATGAAATTAAGCCGTTGCATCTTTATCTTGATGCAACGGCTCCTGCTTTGTCTACATCCCCAAAATCGTCCAGAGTATCCTTGCAAAAGGATGGCGAACGGACTTT
>NZ_DALZQO010000044.1:0-6460 GCF_032017025.1 Hydrogenoanaerobacterium sp. | reverse complement strand
AAAAGACAGGGCTTTCTCCCAGCGTGGAATGGTCTGAAACCGGCAGAATCCAGCTCAATGAGGAAGTCACGGTAACGGTCACCTACCAAACCAACATCGGGCTGTTTGGCGGCTTCGGCTCGTTCCCGATTACGCTGAGAGCAGATGCGGCGGGAAAGAGCGAGGTTTACTGGAAATGACGGATAAAATCAAGCAAATTTTACGGAGAAAAGACGGTGCGGGCTTTCCTCTCATTATCGCAATTACCCTGTCGCTGGTCATGATCTTCACGGGCATTTCAGAATACTTCCGTCTGATGATTGTGGCGCAGGGTGTGCGGGATGCAGTGCAGGCCGCCGTCATCTCCACCGTGGTGGAGAATTACGATGATGTGTACCACGGTGTGCGGGAGGGCTATTCGGGCGCTTACCAGCCCTATGCCGGAGATTTCGAGGAAAGTCTCGATTACGGCGATATTTATGACCGGCTGGACAACATCCTTGGACTCTCTTATAGCAGCGGATACCATGAAAAGCGCACGCCGGACGGCAAGCTGGAGTTTAAGGTCTGGAATCTGGAGGTGGACATCCGAAACGCGCCTCTTGCATCGGGTGACCAAGCTTCCGCCCGTTTTGAAGCGGACAGCACCATTCTGCTGGAGGTTCCCGTATCCTTTGGCGGGAAGCTGCTGCCGCCCATGACCATCAAGGTCAAGACCAGCGCCGGATACACGCCTAAATTTTGACTGTTATCAAAAAGTTTTCTATAATAACAGTAGACTTCCGGAAACGTTCATGGTAGGGTGTGAAATAACAAGAGGCTTATCAAAATATGGTAAATAGGAGGATGCTCTTATGAAAAATATGAATCCCAAAATGAAGAAGTGGCTGGCTGTCGCCGGGGGACTTGCCCTCTGCGTGATACTGGTGGTGCTGATCGGGCAGCGGTTCCAGACACCCAATCCGGTGGATGCGCCCCTCCCGTCCCAAAGCTCCGAGGTGAGCGATGTGACGGTAGACCCGTCCGGGCCGGACAGCACAGAGAAAGAAAAAGAGGTCACCGTAACTCCGCCCGATACCACCCAGCCGGTGAGCACCGACAACGGCGCGGTTTCCAGCGGCACGGAGCAGACCATTCAGGGCGATGTGAGCAAGCCGGAATATACCGAGGAACAGCTTCAAGACCCCACACAGAAGCCCAACGGCGAAAAGGTCACCGAGCCTCCCGCGGCAGTCGACCATGACAAGGTGGAACAGCCGAAGGAAACCCCGAAACAGGAATCCTCCTCTAAACCCAGCAATGGCGGAAACAGCATTCCTGGCTTTGATAACGTGCCAAACTTGGGCGAAAATCAAGTGATTGAGGGAAAAAGCGATGGCGACATCAACAAGCAAGTCGGTACGATGGACTAAAACTTAATACAATATATCCCAAGAGCACGGTTGAAAAATACCGTGCTTTTATTTTGCAAAAACACAGGAGGGCAAAATGAAAAAATTACTTTTGAGAGCCCTGCCGCTGTTCCTCGTTTTGTGTCTGCTCTGCCCGATGACTGCGCTTGCCGACACCGGCGGCAGCGGAAACATTGACGGCGGTGGCGGCGGGATGGGTCAGGGAACCAGCACCAATTCATGGAGTCCCGGTAATGAAGGTGTACGTGTCACGGTGGTTCGCGCAAGCGACCATGCGGTAGTTACTACTCCCATTGATTTAAGCAATAAGTCCCCATCATCTTCGATTTATCATTTCGGAAAGGTCAGCAAAATACAGTACAACAATGGCAGGAACTTGCAAGCTGTCCAAGGCGGTTATACCACCATAAAACCACCTCAGGCAATTCCAAAAGTTATCAGTACCAATGGCAGCAATAATATTGATGCACTCAAGAAATACTTTTGCTCTGAGTTTTTGGTGCAACTCATCGCAAATCACACTGGCATGGACTACGATGTTCTGATTGGCGGTGAGTACAAGTTGCTCCTTGAACCCTTTGCCTTTTATAAATTTGAGGGCAATATGTTTGCCACCACCGCTACTGAAGCGGCGCTCTATGATGAGCAGACCAGCGGCCTGTTAAGGCGGCGCATGGTATCCCTAACCCACAAGAATCTGCCGCTGGCCATGTTCCTGGAGGTAAGCGATCTCGGCTATCCCGCATGGGGAGGCAGCAAAACCAGCGCCGCCACCAATGCGGATATCAAGTCCAGCCTTGGGCTTGGCATCGTCCGCTTTGAGGAAAAGCCGGAGGAACCGCAGATTGACGCCTACGATTATGAGTACCGGGTCAACACCGACGTCATCACGGCGGTGCGCATCAGCGGTGGCCAGTCCGACCCTGACAGCCCCACCCGTGTCAGCTTCAACATTGGCGGCCAGACCTACAACGTGGGCAATGTTTATTACCCTGAAGGCGACAGCCAGCTTGCGTGGGTGAAATGGAGAACCCCTGATACCGAGCAGAACATGACCATTGAAGTGACGGTGTCCGGCCCCGGCAGCACGGCGAAAACGACCCTCAACGTAAAAATCGTTGACCTTGATAAGAACCCGCCGCCCAATCCCGTAGCCGATGACCGCAATGACAGCTTCTCCCGCACTTCTGTTCCAAGCAGAGCGGTGAAAAGCACGGCAAGCTGGAGTGTCTGGCGCCCGTGGTGGCAGGAATATTGGGTATGGCATGGGGATGATGAGGACGGATACTGGTGTGACCATGGATGGTGGGAATTTGATCTGGATCGCTACAGCGCCAGTCTAACCGCAGCCATGAGCATCCAGTGCGATGATAAAAATCCCACCGCCAGCGGAAGAGTTATGAAGTCAGGATACGGTATCAACCAGACCGTCACCGGGAGTGTCAGCTCCAGCCAAAGCTCGGCGGTTACCCAGCCGCAGAATGCGGTCAGCTATTTCCCTGAATTCGGCTACGAAGCCTACTGGCGGCTCTTGGATCGTATGGGATCGGGGCGGTTTGAATTTCAGAAAAATCCCTATTCCACCTACAAGAATCGGACTCATTTCAGCCCCATCTGGATGCTGGACGGCGCCTATACCGTCAACACATGGCTCATAGATGCGTGGACGCCCGATGGGATGCTGTCCGCCAACCTGACCGACAGCCTGACTATCCGCGGCAATCTGTGGCAGGATTGGCACGCCGGTCCCATCCAGCCGTAAAGGAGGGACGAGGATGGCATATGAACGCATTGAGGCTCCAAAAGGCAGCGTGTACCACTACACAAAAACGGATCGGCTGGAGGCAATTCTCAAGGATGGCCGCATCCGGCGGTTCGGAGATCGGGAGTGCTGGTTCTGCACCTCTCTTGCAGATACCCTGCGGCTTATGGAAATGACCGTCATGCAGGAGGGGCATCCTTACGTGGATGTGCAGGGCTTCTGGCGGAAATACCCCGCTTTTGTGCCGGAGGATTATGTGATTCTCCAGCTGGAGCCGCGCTATCAGAACGGCGATTGGGTGCGCTGGAATCAGGAGCTGCCGCCCGGCTGTTCCGCTGAGCTCCTTGCACAAGCGAAGGAATTCAGTGCGCTGAAAAAAGGATTTCGGGGCGACCTGAAGTTTTACCAAAACCCGCAAGTGCTTGCGGTAGCTCCGCTTTTGGAGGAACAGACTCCGGGCATGGACATGACCATGCAGCTATAAAAACAGAAAAAGAACAAGGCGGCGGGAGCGATCCTGCGGCCTTGTTCCTCATTTCGGAAAGGTGGTCTTTATGAAAAGATATAAAAAAATCGCGCTGGCACTCACGCTCGTTCTCATGGTAAGCCTGCTGTTTGGCACAACCGCTTTTGCGGCAAACGGCGACGTGGCCGGGGCGATTGAGGGAACGTGGAACGATGCCTCCGGGCAAATCAAGACGGTGGTCAACAAGGTGGTGTTCCCTGCAATCGACTTGATTCTGGCGGTGTTTTTCTTTGCCAAACTTGGGATGGCGTACTTCGATTATCGCAAACATGGGCAGTTTGAGTGGGCGGCGCCCGCCATTCTGTTCGCCTGCTTGGTGTTCACTCTCACGGCGCCGACCTATATCTGGACTATACTCGGGATGTGACTGTAAAACAAAAAGTAGGCAACCCGAGCCTGATAGCAAGGTTTGCCCATATTTTCATAGTAATCGTGATTAGTTTTGGTAGAACCGATTTAGTCTCAATAAGCTGTCTGCTCATTTGGTTCATACAGAATATTTGTTAAACAAAATAGGCAATAATGCTTTACTCCATTGATTTGATCAGAACAACCTTTTCCCATCTGAAATATCAATATCGAGCTCTTTTGCCACACTGTTTTGCTTAAATGGATTTATTTTTTCCACTACACCGTCACGTTTGAAAAGTGAGCCTGTATTCTTGAACCAAAAGGTTACATCTGCTGTTACGCATTGTTCACGGATATTAAGTACCCAATCATAATCGCACATACGGGCTTCTCGTCCTGTTTCGCCGCCAACGGTAACATGGTCTATGCCATCAAGATATGGTGTTAAATCTATCGCTTCTAAAAGTGGGGCGCAGGCAATAAAGCGCCGCTTTATCGGATAGGATAAAAAGAGCGGAAGCCTGTAATCGGCGAGTGTTTGATTTTCGGCAGTACAGCCAATATTCACATTGTCATAGCCTGTACCCCAATCAGACGGAAGCGATTGGGGGAAACGGTCAATTCGCTTTGTTAAAATCAAGAAATCAATATCTGTTCTTTCCTTGATGATAGCCCAAATGTCTTTACGCCACTCGTCTGCTTCTGGCAGGAAAAAGTCAGTCGCAAAACAGGTTGGAAGAATTTTGTTGCCTTTGATATTGTATTCTCCCTTTGCATTTTTCCTTGCGGGCCAATCAAATTTATCTGTTTTTTGTATTGTGCTTTGACCATAGCGTTTTGCATACGGCCCATAAAAATAGCAATTTGTACAGCCATCACTTATCTTGTAACAGCCTGTCCATGGCTCCCAGTTCATAGTATTCCTCCTCTTGGATGGGTGAAGCCGATGATGGCAGAAACGCACCGCTTGTCAAGTGCAGCGTTTGAACGTCACCGTCTGTGCCTTCATGGAGATCTTATCCACCTCATAGCCGTAGACGGGCAGCTCCTTCTTGAAGGTTAAAAAGGCGTGGTCGATGGGAAAGCCCAGAATCTGTTCAATCTCGGCATAGGTCAGCGCGAAGCTGTTCTCCGTGCGTTGACCTATCGCCTTCCAAAGCGGCTCATATTTACTCATTGTCCGTCTCCTCCAATCTTGTTTGGAATAAAATAGCGGCTTTGGTTTACCAAAGCCGCCGTGTATCACATACTAAAGCCTAACGCATACTGTTTTACAACCTCAAGAGGGAACATTGTGCGTGTAGCAACTTCTTCTGCCGACATGCCTTGATTAAAAAAGCGTTTGATAACCGTGGTCATATCCTCTGCAATTTCTACAATGTGCTTGTCGGGGTCATATACCCGAATATCACGCTGCCCCCACGGGTATTCTTTGATTTCGTGTACCCACTGCAAACTGGATATGCTTTTTAGTTTGGCGTATACCTTGTCTAAATCTTCCACTTCAAAATAAACTTGAAAGTTGTGCGATTGCTCTTTCACGCTATCGACTGATATGCCAACGAGTTCGGCATATCCTTGTTGCAGAGAAAACCCCTCAAAGGTCACATGTACGCCAATATCCATTACCGCGTTTTGATGAAGCACCTTTTCATAAAAATGTTTCGATGCGGCTATATCCTTAACCGCTAAAAGACAACCTTGATATTTCATTTTTCAATCCCCCTTTGAGGATAGTGTATCGTATATCTCTGTGCCGTCATAGTAAAAATCCGACATTGTTTTCAGATACTTTTGTGGGGTAACGCCACTGATAGCCTTGAAATCTTTATCAAAATGGGCTTGGTCGAAATATCCAGCTTGTTGCGACAATGCCGCAAAAAAGCAAGGCGATTTTTGAATGTGCTTTAATACATAATTAAAGCGAGTTAAGCGTATAAAGTCCTTAACATTCATCCCAATTTGCACAAGAAACAAGCGGTTTAGCTGTCGCCCACTATAATGGGATTGTCTGGCAACTTCTTTCACTTGTATTTGTCCATAATTATCAGAAATCACTTTGGTTGCCAACACCAAAGAGTCCGAAACAACATGCTTTTCCATGCGTCGGTATAAAATTTCCTCACAAGTATTCACCAAATCGGATACAGTTTTTGATGCTACAAAAGCCTGATGCAGCGAATAAAACAGCTCATTGTCAATATCCTCAAGCGTCAGTCGTTTATCTGCAAACTCCGCTTGGCTTTGACGAGTAATTTGATACAAACCATAGGGAGAAAGTTGTACAAGCAATAGGACATGATAACTATTTGGTTCCATTCCTAACAATACCGGGGTTAAAGATGCTCCCCACAGTTCAGCAATGACTGCGTTTCCGTCAAAAGCAAGCGACAATGTTCCGCAAGCGTTAGGCATAAGCGTATATTGTGC
>NZ_DALZQO010000043.1:0-6556 GCF_032017025.1 Hydrogenoanaerobacterium sp. | reverse complement strand
GCATCTTACTTGACGCAACGGCTCTTGCTTTGTCTACATGCCAAGAATAGTCCAGAGTATCCTTGCATTAGGTCGGTGAACGGATTTTAATTTTCATAAACAGCGCTTCCTTTCATATTGACATTTTTTGATGTGAAGCATATACTATATCATATCAAGATAATTTGATGTGAGGTGATAAACGTTGGAGCTTACTCCGGAGAAGAACGCTAATGTATTTAAGGCATTTTGCGATGAAAAGCGGCTTGCCATTTTGGAACTGCTGCGCAGCGGTGAAAAATGCGCCTGCGTGCTCATTGATCAAATGGAAATCGGTCAGTCCTCCTTGTCCTATCACATGAAGATTTTATGTGAATCGGGTATTGTCGAAAGCAGACAGGAAGGCAAATGGACACATTATAAAATCAGTGAACAGGGCAGCCACGAGGCCATGCTCCTGTTAAAAGCAATTACCACCCCCAATGCAACCGCTGAAGATACTCGTTGTTGCAATCAATAACGGCCATCTGATGGAAGATGGCTTTTATTCGGCACAACATATCAAGTTTTTTTGATATGACTATTGAATTTAAGAAAGAGAGGCGCTTACCCTATGGAGATCCTTCAAAATACGTGGCTGTTCTTTCAAGACCAAGTGCTTGGAATGAAATGGCTCAACGCCCTAATCGGTAATCTGCTCTCGTTGTTCGGTCTTGATGTAACAGGACGAATTGGTGGCAGCGTTCAATTCTTTATCTATGATGTACTAAAAATCACCGTACTGCTCTGCGTGCTGATTTTCATCATCTCGTACATTCAAAGCTACTTCCCGCCGGAACGAAGCAAGAAAATTATGAGCCGCTTTCACGGCGTGTGGGCAAATATCATGGCAGCACTGCTTGGCACGGTAACGCCTTTTTACTCTTGCGCCTCCATACCTCTGTTCATTGGATTTACCAGTGCCGGACTGCCCCTTGGCGTGACTTTTTCCTTTCTGATTTCCTCACCCATGGTAGACCTCGGGTCGCTCGTTCTGCTCATGAGCATCTTTGGCACAAAGGTCGCTATCGTCTATGTCGTTGTGGGCCTGGTTATCGCGGTCGTTGGCGGTACGCTGATTGAAAAACTTCACATGGAAAACTATGTGGAAGAATTCATTCGCTCGGCAAGCGGCGTAGATTTTGAATCGCCTGACTTAACCCGCAAAGAGCGTGTCATTTACGCCAAGGATCAGGTGGTGTCAACCTTCAAAAAAGTTCTGCCGTACATTCTGGTTGGCGTGGGCATCGGAGCTATCATCCACAACTGGATTCCTGAAAGCTGGATTGAGATGGTGCTTGGCAGCAATAATCCTTTTGGGGTAGTGCTGGCAACTCTGCTTGGCGTTCCCATGTACGCTGACATTTTCGGCACGATTCCGGTGGCCGAAGCGCTGCTCTACAAAGGCGCGCAGCTTGGTACGGTTCTCTCCTTTATGATGGCAGTCACAACGCTTTCCCTGCCCTCCATCATCATGCTGCGCAAGGCGGTAAAGCCGAAGCTGTTGGGCACATTTATTGCCATCTGCACCATCGGCATTATCATTGTTGGCTATCTGTTTAATATTTTCCAGTATCTACTGGTTTAATGGGAGGGAAAGAAAATGGCTAAAAACTGGTATCCAGTCATCGATTATCTTGCTTGCACTGAATGCGGAACCTGCGTGGATTTTTGCTCCCACAGTGTTTATAACAAAGCAAAAGCCCCGTCCCCTGTGGTGATGCAACCCGGAAACTGCATTGACCGTTGCCACGGCTGCGGCAACAAGTGTCCGGCAGGCGCCATCTCCTATGTAGGCGACGATACTGGCTGGACACCGCCAAACGGCGAATGCAGTGCAAAAAAAAGCGTAGATTGCTGCCGCGGCGGGGCTTGTGAGGAGGATTCCTCCAAGGCTGTGCTTGTGGAATATCTCTATCTTGATCTCAATACCTGTGACCGCTGTATCGGCGCCGATGCGGTACTGGAAGAAGTTTTGGGCAGTATCGCGCCCGCTCTGGAGGCTGCCGGATATACCATGCGGCTTCAAAAGGTACAGATCGCCACAAAAGAACTGGCGGAGCACTACCGATTCCTTGCGTCGCCCACCATTCGTGTAAATGGGCAGGATATCTGCGGACCTGTTGCGGAAAACACCTGCGGCTGCTGTGGTGAAATCAGCGGAACCGATGTGACCTGTCGTACCTTTGCATACAAAGGTCAAGCCTATGAAGTACCGCCCAAAGCCATGCTGGCCGAAGGAATTCTAAGAGCTGTGCTCGGCATGGTGCAGCCCGTTTGTGACTGCGGCGAGTATTCACTTCCAGAAAATCTCAAAAACTTCTTTGAGGGAAAAGCTGTGAAGACCGGTTGCTGCCCTGAAGGTACTTGCGGATGAGTAAACAAAGGATATAAAAACAGTTATTCCACTTTTGATTTTCGCCGTCATTGCCGAGATTGACCTTTACGGTTTTGGGTATCCTTGCGGCCACGGCGGGCAGCCTTGTATGGAGTGTTTTGCTACTGCTGCTCTATTTCATTGGGCACGGCATTCTCGCCGTGATTGCGGAGCCTTCCATGGGCTTTGCCCAAAAGCTCTCCCAAAGCGAGAAGTATGGAAAAGCCAGCGCTATTTTGAAAATCGTCATGGGCGCGGTGATCCTGCTCATCGGTTTCTATTTGTTATATTCAGGTTTCTAATCATGAATTTAAGGAGGTTTTTATTATGGCATTGTTTGGTTTTGGTAAAAAGAAAAATGCAGAGGAAGAATTGGTGCAGTGTGGTTGCGGGGAAATGTGCAAGCCCTCCGAAATTGCCGCAAAGAAAGCTGACGAAGAAGCAAAAGCAAAAAACTCCGGTTGCTGCTGTGGCGGTGACTGCAATACAGAAACGATTGCGGAAGCCGAAAAAGCAAAAGTGAGCGGTTCATCCGTCAAGGTGCTTGGCTCGGGCTGTGCAAAGTGCAATCAACTGGAAGCGGCTACCTTGGAAGCGCTCAAAGAGCTTGGCATGGATGCCACCATTGACCATGTGACAGACTTTACACAGATCGCTGCTTACGGTGTGATGACAACTCCTGCATTGGTTGTGGACGGCAAGGTCGTTTCCTTTGGAAAGGTTTTAAAAAAGGACGAGGTCGTTAAAATCCTGCAAAAAGTACGGGGGTAAATTTATGGCAAAGGAAAAATCACAAAGCATTGGCTTCTTTCAAAAATACCTGACCGTGTGGGTTGCTCTCTGTATGACGGCAGGTGTTTTAATTGGTAAACTTTTACCTGCCGTTCCTGCATTTTTAGGCCGTTTTGAGTATGCCAGAGTTTCTATTCCGGTCGCCATCCTCATTTGGGTGATGATTTATCCCATGATGATGAAGGTGAATTTCCAGAGCGTCAAAAATGTGGGGAAAAACCCAAAGGGGTTATTCGTCACATGGGTGACAAACTGGCTCATCAAGCCGTTCACCATGTACGGTATCGCCGCGCTATTTTTCTATGTGGTTTTTAAGGGCTTGATTGCCCCTGACCTCGCCAAGGAGTATCTGGCGGGTGCAGTACTCTTGGGTGCGGCACCCTGCACAGCGATGGTGTTCGTCTGGAGCACGCTCACCAAAGGAAACCCTGCCTACACCGTAGTACAGGTAGCAACCAACGATTTGATTATTCTGGTTGCCTTTGTGCCGATTGTGAAATTCCTACTGGGCGTTTCCAACGTGTCCGTGCCATGGGACACGCTGATTTTATCGGTCATTTTATTTGTAGTCATTCCGCTTGCGGGCGGTATTCTGACCCGTGTGCTGGTGACAAATCGCAAGGGCACAGAGTATTTTGAAAACACCTTTGTCCATAAATTTGATAATGCCACCAGCATTGGTCTGCTGCTCACTTTGGTATTGCTGTTTTCCTTCCAAGGTGATGTGATTTTGAATAATCCGCTGCACATTCTACTCATTGCTGTGCCGCTTGTTTTGCAAACTTTCCTTATTTTCTTCATCGCTTATTTTGCTTGCAAATGGCTGAAGCTGCCCCATGATATTGCCGCCCCTGCGGGGATGATTGGCGCGTCCAACTTCTTTGAACTGTCGGTCGCTGTGGCGATTGCATTGTTTGGTACTACTTCACCGGCGGCTCTTGCCACCGTAGTTGGCGTGCTGACCGAGGTGCCGGTGATGCTGTTGCTTGTAAAAATCGCCAACAAAACGAAAGGATGGTTTCCAGTATGAGCAAACCTAAAGTAGCATTTATCTGCGTACACAACTCCTGCCGCAGCCAAATTGCCGAAGCACTGGGCAAGTACCTTGCGTCTGATGTCTTTGAAAGCTATTCTGCCGGAACGGAAGTAAAGCCGCAAATCAATCAGGATGCTGTGCGGCTGATGAAGCAGATTTATGGCATCGACATGGAGCGAACTCAGCGCAGTAAGCTGCTGGAGGAGATTCCCCCAGTGGATATCGTGGTGACCATGGGCTGCAATGTGCAGTGTCCTTTTTTGCCCTGTATGCACAGGGAGGATTGGGGGTTAGATGACCCAACCGGCAAAAGCGATGTGGACTTTGAACGTACTATAAAAGCAATCCGCTCTAAAATTGAGAATTTGAGAGAGCGAATCGCTGACAACAAACTATAAAGAACGAGGCTGGCGTTTGTCAGCCTCGTTTTCCTATTCTCCGTTACATCCCCAGTATCGTCCAGTCAATACTTGCATAAGGACAGTGGAAATTTGCGGCAA
Source organism: Hydrogenoanaerobacterium sp. (assembly GCF_032017025.1). Classification (NCBI taxonomy): domain Bacteria; kingdom Bacillati; phylum Bacillota; class Clostridia; order Eubacteriales; family Oscillospiraceae; genus Hydrogenoanaerobacterium; species Hydrogenoanaerobacterium sp. Next base: position 1,833 of record NZ_DALZQO010000043.1, on the reverse strand, counting down.
CATATGGTACGATAACTTTTAACAAGTATTTGAATTGCTAATTATTTATAATCTGTACAGTAATTAAAGGCATCCGTAAACTCCTGCTGCAGCCAAATTACGGAGATTATCGGCAAGCACTTTATCTCATATGTGCAACTTATATCAGGTAATTGTCTGTGAGAATTGATATACTGGAGAAAGGAGTGAAGCAAATGTCTGTTCAAACAATAGAAACAATGGCAAAGTGGGTAGAAAATAACATAACAGAAAGCCCAAGCCTGCAAGATATGTCATCATATGTTGGTTATTCACCGTATTACTGCTCTACAAAGTTTCGGGAGCACATGGGTATGACATATAAACAATTTCTTGCCCAATGTAAATTAAAAGCTGCTGCTAATGATCTTTGCATAACCAATGACAGAATAACCGATATTGCTTTTCGATATGGGTACTCGTCATCTGAAGCGTTTGCAAGAGCTTTTTCACAAGCGTTTCAATGCTCGCCACGCCAATATCGGAAAACTTCCGGTGTTTCTCTTAGCTCACCTTAGTCTATAGGGCGTATTGCTCCCTCCGAATTTGTAAATGCGAGGAGATAAAATGTCTGACAAGTTTGGAAGAAATGATCTCTGCTGGTGTGGCAGCGGTCGAAAATATAAGAAATGTCATGGCCCTATTGATGAGCAAATTGAAATCTACCGCTTAAAGGGATATGAAGTGCCTTATCGAAAATTGCTTAAAACAAAACAACAGATTGAAGGTATTCGGGAAAGCAGCAAACGAAACATCGCTTTACTGGATTTCATTGCAAATTATGCGGTTGATGGAATCACCACGGAAGAGCTTGACCGGCTTATCTTCGAAAAAACCAAGGAACTGGGAGGCGTTCCAGCAACACTCAATTTTGACGGATACCCTAAGAGCGTGTGTATCTCAATTAATGATGTTGTATGTCATGGTATCCCCTCTGATCGTATATTCCTGCGAAACGGCGATATTGTAAATATTGATGTGTCTACAATTTATAACGGATTTTTTTCAGATTCTTCACGCATGTTTTGCATTGGTGCTGTTTCCGCTGAGAAACAAAAACTGGTTGATGTTGCGAAAGAGTGTGTGGAGCTGGGCATTGAACAGGTAAAACCGTGGGGATTTCTTGGTGATGTTGGGCAAGCTGTTCAAGACCATGCAAGGGAAAATGGATATTCTGTCGTTCGAGAAATCGGAGGCCACGGTATTGGTCTACAATTTCATGAAGATCCTTGGGTCGGTTATGTGACAAAGCAAGGAACAGGAATGCTCTTAGTCCCAGGACTTGTTTTTACTGTAGAGCCTATGATAAATATGGGAAAATCCAATATAGTAACAGATAAATGCGATAATTGGACTATTCGCACTGCTGATGGGAAGCCTTCTGCGCAATGGGAAAAACAGGTGTTAGTAACCGAAACTGGTTATGAGGTGTTGGCATATTAATGAACAGTTAGGAATAACCAGAATTTCTTATTATGAGCATAATGAGAACCTAAATGAGCAGACCCAGCTCCTTGCAGAACTGGACCTACTCATTATTACTACATGCCAAGAATAGTCCAGACAATCCTTGCATAAAGACGGTGAACGGATTTTTGTTTTCATTTTAATTCTCCTTACATCTTCTATAATATTCTGGTTGACAATGATTGCAATCCTGCATATAATATATAGAATCTCTTTGCACTGCATTACATTCAGCATGAATGCGAGATCAACAGTACAAACTGAGCAGGCGATGAACCTTTTTGTAAAGGTCATGGGGCCGGGCCGCCCAATGAGCGGCAACAGATTGCAATTTGAGCACATCTGTGG
>NZ_DALZQO010000042.1:4716-8268 GCF_032017025.1 Hydrogenoanaerobacterium sp. | reverse complement strand
CCTGCCGCCGAATTCAGAAGTCACCATGGAGCGCCAGTTCTTCCCCAGCGGGGAAACAAAACCGGAGGCGGAGCTTTCCGGGGCTTCGGCATAGGGTCTTGCGTACAGCACCTGCTTGCCGGAATCAAACAAATCCCGGTAGACGACCTGTCCTTTGGAGGAGGATGCGTCCACCACCTTGCCGTCCCCGGCATAGATGCCAACGTGGGTAATGTTCATGAAGCGGCCGTTGGGCTCATGGCTCCAGAACACCAAATCGCCGGGGGCAAGGCTGGATTTGGGAATGGTCAGTCCGTTGTCCACGCAGTATTTGCCCTGTGCCGCAGCCGTGCCGGGGAGATTTACACCCAGCTTTTTGTACACCCACTGCACAAGATAGCTGCAGTCGGTGTAGCTGCCCTGTCCGCGCAGCTCCTGTGAATAGGGGTCGCCAAGGCGGGAAAGCCCCAGCCGAACAGCCTCCGCGCCTGCTTCTCCAACAGGCAAATCGGAGTAAAAGCCGTCTATCTGATCCGGCGTCCAGTCCTCCCACAGCCCGGAGCCGTCCCCCTCCAAGTGTGCGCCGGTGCCGTACCTGGCGCGGTAATAGACTTCGTTGGCGTTAGCCTGATCCTCATAGGTGACGGCTCTGCCGAACAGCGTGCGGATGTTGTTGTAAACAGCGGGCAGAGAATCAATGGGAACAGCCACAGTGTAGGTTTCCTCCGAGGTGGTGCCGTCCTCATTTTGCACGGTGCGAGTGCGTTCTTCATAGGTCACGAAACAATCTGCAAATTCCCGCGCCGCATGGCGCGAAATGGGTGCAGCGTCACGCTGCCCGAAGAACAGAGAATAAAAAATTGCCTTGACCCGGTAATCGTCAAGGCTGTCGCCGCCCTCCATCTCAGCATTTACGTCAGCGATGGCATTGTCTATGAGGGTGAAGCTCTGGCGCATATCCCCGATGTACTCCCGGTACTCCGCTGGCATACTTGCCGGAATCACACCGCCGTGAAAGCACAGCTCCACAGCGGTGTTGTTGTGGCTGGTGGTGCCGGAGAGCAAGGAACAGACCAGCACGATGACTAAAATCAGCGGGGACAGAACAGCGACAATCACCCAGCCGATGGTCTTTCGAGTGCGTTCATCGGAAAGCGCGGCAGCGGCGGCCTTGGCAACCGCTGTGATGGTTGCGGGATCTGCCATGCCGTCACCACCATTTCATTTCGCCAAAGCCGAACAGACTCTGCTGTTCCGGCTCCGGCTCACTCTCCATGAGCAGCTCGGTATAGTCCACCGCCTGTTCCAGAACAGCGGGATCAAAGCCTGCGGTTTTGTAGCCCTCACGGATGGTATTATAATAATAATCCGAGGGATAGCCCAAGCGATGCCCCGGCGTCATCACATAGACCATGGCAGACACTGACTGTCCGTCCAGCGGCAGTTCCATAAGCTCCTTGTCATAGAACCGGGGAAAGCCCTCGTAAACATCCAGTGCCGCTTCATCCTTCGGCGTGATTTTCCACAGCAGAACAGGGACGGAGGCGCCCTCGCAGGGTTCAATGGTGGCGACGGCTCCGTTTCGGCCACCCCGGAACACAAGGGCATAATCCTTTATCTCGGAAGCCCCGACCACCTTGGCGGTGGGGCATCTCCCAGCCATCTGCGGCAGATTGAGGTTGCTGCCATAGGCAATATACAGTTTGTTTTTCATACGATCTCCTTTACATTGACATAGTAAAAGCGGGGGACTGCTCGTCCTCCGCTTCCATTTCAATTTCCGGCACCGCTTCCTCCGGCGGTGCCTGCGTTTGTGAGCGCTCCGCCTCTCGCTTCTGCCGCAGCCGTTCCTTTTGCCTTTCCGCTTGTGCCGGATCTTTCCACGCAATGCAGCCCTCCAAGTGATCCAGCAGATGCTTGCGGGCTGTTTTAAACTCGTCCCCGATCATGCCGAGGCGCAAAAGCCAGACACGAAAGGTGTATTTTTCGTTGCTGGACTGGGTTTTGGCGGGGCTTGCCGACCGCTGGTTGAGCGCCTGCGCGGTGATGGCCAGACAGAACTGGATGTACGCCTTGATTTTTCCGGCGTGCAGATCTCCGTTGAACGCCCGGAACTCCACCGTACCTTTCTGAAACACGCTGTGCAGATTCAGGCAGTGGTAACGGCTGTCGTGATAATGCTCCCGGCTGCCGTCCCTGCCGTTGTACCAGAGGCTTTTCAGCCGGTCGAGGGTGGCGGGCTTCTGCCGATTGAGCCGCTCTAAAAAGGCGGGATCAATCTTCCGGCAGTAGTGGCTTTCCCGCCCACGCGAAACCTTCAGCGCCTTGTAAATCATATCCTCCTTGGCCGCCATAATGTTGACCAGATTGCGGAGGTGAGGCGCGTCAAAGGGTGCAGCGTTAACGTGAATATGGATGCCACATGAAGAATTCACAAACGCTCCGGCCTCCCGGAGCTTACGGATCAGCTCCTGCACTGTTTCGATATCTCTATACTGGCAGATGGGGCTGACCAGCTCCACGCTGTAGTTCCGGTCGGCACTGACCCTCCTGCGCCCCTCCTTCCGCTGGCAGTCAAGGCTGCCGTCGCTCATGACCTTCCATTTGCGGCCGGTGGTATCCCTCGCAAAATAGGCGTCGTAGAAGCTGCCCTCATACTCTCTGGTGGTGCCGAAATGTTCGGCAATGACCTCGGCGGCGCGGCTTCTGGTAAGCCCGGTCATTTCAATTTCAATCCCGAAATCCTGACCCTGTATCTCCATTTACCCACCGCCTTTACCACATCCTGTGCTGCAGGGTCAGGTCTTTATCCTGAGATAGCCCCGCAAGCTCCGCCGCGGAATTGATGAAGCCGCACAGCCGCTCCCTGCGCCAGGTATCAATGAGATAGCGTCCGCATTCCTCATTGAGCGCATTGATTTTTAGCACCGTATCCCGCACACACTGGTCAACGGCGGCGGAATCGCCCTGTGCTTCCATCAGATCGTCAATATAATCATCCAGAATCCGGCCCATGAGAGACACATCCTCCGGGGTATAGTGGTAGCTCCCAGCATAGGGGTCAGGGTATTCCTTGCCGTCCATACAGTTGCGAAGCTGCTCCAAAATGGCAGGGCGTTCGTCACAGTCCGCTTTCTGGTACTTCTCCATAAAGGCCAACAGATCCGCTTCCCGGTTGGGGGTGTAGCGGATAAAGGACAGCATATCTTCGAGGAGTCCTGATTTGTTTTCTTTCTGCTGTTGCAGTCTGCTCATGATTTTTCTCCCTTCTTCATTATCTGCCGCCTGCCGTTCCGAACAATCTCTCCTTATATGCCGGAGCGTGGACCGCAAGGTTATACCGCTCAATGCCGCATTTGTAAAGGCACACGCCGCGCTGGGGAAAGCGGATGAGGTTGTATTCACTTTCTTCGAGCTGCAGGGAGTCGATATAGAACCGCTTATCGATGTTGCCGGCGTTGAACAGAAACGCATGAGACGGAATGGAAAACAGGGGCTTTGTCAGCTCCCGGATATGCTCAATGTTGAAGTCCTCCAAGTTCTGCGACGCCAGAATCACCGCCGACTCCTTTT
>NZ_DALZQO010000042.1:0-4706 GCF_032017025.1 Hydrogenoanaerobacterium sp. | reverse complement strand
TTTTGCGCACACGCTTCATGAAATTGCGGATGTATTCGATGGCCGTCAGGTTGGTGAGGAAAAGGTACAGCTCGTCAATGGCGGCGGCGGTGTTCCCCTCGGTCAGCAGCTTATCGCTCATGAAGGAAAGCACGTTAAATAGCAAGGCATTTTTCACGTTCCGGCTAGCCTGTAAGAGCCCTTTGACGCCGAACACAATAAAGCGGTCTGAGGTCACGTTGGTGTGGCCGTTGAAAAACTGGCTCTCGGCGCCCATGCACATGGAGTGGAGCCCCAGCAGGATTTCCTGCAGCAGCTCCGGCGGATAGAGCTGGTATTTGGTCTTGTCGTAGCCTTTGTATTCGGCTTCAATGGTGGCATATAAGTCGGACAGAATGGGATAGTCCGTGGCTGCCAGCTTTCTGAAATCGGTGCGGTCGCTGATGCCGAACTGTTCGTACAGCTTGCCCAGCATGATTTCAATGGCGTCAATGTGGCGGTCGGAAAAATCTTTGTAGCACCGGAAGAAATCCTTGAGAAAGCTGATGTGCTGACTGAGCTTGGTGGACTGGCGGAATGCCTGGGGTGCGTCGGTATCCTCCGGGCTGCCGCCCTCATCCCACGTTTTCGGCTCCAGCGGGTTGATCCGGTACCGGCCTGACATAAGGTCAATGAAACAGCCGCCGAGGTTTTCCGCTAGCTCCACATATTCGTGCTCGGGGTCCAGACACAGAACGGACTTGCCCGATTCAAGGATGTTGCAGAGAATGAGCTTAAGAAGATAGCTCTTGCCCTGGCCGGAGTTGCCGAGTATCAGCACATTCGCATTGGTTTTGTCATCATCGCGCTTGTCAAAATCCGCAATGATATTCGAGCCGAACTTGTCCCTGCCGAGGTAAAACCCGCGGGGATCGGTCTTGCCGCTGTAGTTGAAGGGATAGAGGTTCGCCACGGAACTGGCGGGCAGCACCCGTTCAAACTGGCTGGCGAACACGTTGTATCCGGCAGGGCCTACAGCGAGAAAGCCCTCCCGCTGGCGCAGCATGAGCCGATCCACATTGAGCTTACTGCGCACCAGCTCGGTCAGGACATCGGTCTGGAGGAGCTTCAGTCCATCAAGATCATGGGCGGTCAGCTCCAAAAACACGGCGCAGTGCAGGAGCGGCTCCCGGTTCCGGTGCATGGAGGACACCAGCGTGACCACATCCTGCAAATTGCTCTCGGCGGTGACCGTCTGCTGGAGGTCGTTGGTACTGCTCTTATCCATGCGGTTCTTGTTGGCGGCATTGTGGATGATCTTCTTTTCCTCGGCTGCCGTTACCTGACGGGTGTAAATGCGCAGGGTCACACCGTCCTTTTCTCCAAGGTGGCGCAGGATAGCCTGTTCCTCGGTGGCGGTGGGATATTCCCGCAGCACCCACACGCAGCGGTAGGTGTTGCCGCAGAGGAAATGGTCGGTGTTGAATTTGATGATGCCCGGAGCGATCATGTCAAGGAAATCCTTGATTTTCACATCCTCCTGCGGCGGGGATTGGGGCTTTCTTTTTCTTGCCATCGGCGTTTCTTCCTTTCTGGTTTTGATTTTGGGTATAGGAAAAGCCGCCACGTTTGTGACGGCTTGAAGTAAAATGGTTCACTTTGGTAAGGATTTGAGGTATAATAAAGGCAGAATATTTATTCAAAATATAACAAAAAAGGAGCAACTAATCGTGTTTAGATACGTTCATACAAATATCATTGCCCAGAATGCGGGCAAGCTTATAGATTTTTATAAGACAGTTCTCCATTGCAAGAGTATTAATGAAACACGCGATCTAAGCGGAGCATGGTTAGATAATCTTACCTGTTTGACCAACGCCCATATTTGTGGAGAACACCTGCTTTTGCCCGGCTATGAGGGAGACCATCCAACCCTTGAAATATTCTCTTATGATGAGATGAAAGAATATCTACCAGCTGAAATTAACCGCCCTGGCATTGCACATATCGCTTTTGAAGTTGACGATGTGGAAGATACTCTGTCTGAAATTCTTCGTGCAGGCGGGAGCACTGTCGGAGAAGTGGTAACTGCCGCATATCCGAACAATACGGAGGCGGTTTTTGTATATGCCTGTGACCCGGAAGGCAATATCCTTGAGCTTCAAAGCTGGCGAAAAAGAAAAATTTAATGCGGCGGATACATAATCATCACAGGTTTCATCACTTAACACCCTTTAAAAGAAAGGTACTGCCATGAAAAACTTATTTCTAATAGGTGGCACGATGGGAGCAGGAAAAACAGCTACCTGTCAAATTCTAAAACAAAAACTAAACAACAGCATTTTTCTGGATGGTGATTGGTGCTGGGATATGCATCCCTTTCACGTGACAGAGGAAACAAAGCAGATGGTATTAGAAAACATCTGCTATATTCTGAATAACTTTATTCGGTGTTCTGCCTATGAAAACATCATATTCTGCTGGGTGATGCACCAGCAGGCTATCATTGACGATATCCTTTCACGGCTGGATACGGTCAACTGTAAGGTGCATTCTATTTCCCTGATTTGCAGTGAACAATCCCTGCGAACCCGATTGGAAAAAGACATTGCTGCCGGTATTCGCACGGAAGATGTAGTCCTCAGAAGCATGGAACGAATCCCTCTTTACGGAAAACTGAATACCTTTAAGGTGGATGTATCAGAAATAATTCCAGAGCAAGTGGCAAATTATATCATTCATCACTGCTAAATAGAAAAAGGGGGAAGTCAATGAGATATGACTTCCCCTTTTTCTGCTCATTCATTCAAAATCACCCAGCGCTCCCCATCATAATCCTCATACATCTCCGTTGTAACATTCTGCTCATAATAGACGCCCAGCAGGCGCTTGATGTCGCTTTCACCCGCCTTGCGCACCATGAAGCCCTGATCCTTGAGGCTCTTTTCGATGCGGGAAAGATAGGGCTGAACATCGCTTTCCTTTTCATTTTTCAGCCGGATGATGATTAAGAATTCCCTTGCCGTCGCCATCTGCACCTGCATACGGTCAAGGGCGGTTTGATCCTGTGCCAGCAGCTTTCGGATGACAGGGTTCTGCTCGGCGGCCATTCTGGCTTTCAGATAGCTCTTGTTGTCCTCAAAGTTTTCACGGCTGTTTAAGCACAGCATTTCGATATCCGAGATGCCTTTCAGCACATTCATAAGGGCATAAATCCTTGCCCCGATGCTGGAATCAGACAGAACGCTGATATTGGTGGGCTTAATCATAAAAAACACCAGCTCACCGTGAGGCGTCGCAAGGCTGTGGCCGGTGATGCCCTCAATGCCCATGAGCTGGCGGGTGGAGGCTTTTTCTCCGGCCTCCCGTTTCTCTTTTCGGTTCATATTCACGCCCTCCATTCATAGGTCTGCTGCTTTCCGAAAAAGAAAGCGGCGGCGTAACGGATAAAATCAAGGATGCTCACATCCTCGAAGCGGATCGATAAAAAGGCATAGACCGCTGTCAGGACAATGGGTGGCAGCCAGCCCAGCCTGGAAAAAGCGAAGACAGAAATCAGGCAGCCAATGCCGATGATTCCGATATCCCGCAGCTCCCACAGCCACAGGGTAGCCTTGGATTTTAGGTTGTCGGGGTAGATGTACATGGGGGTAATTCCTCCTCGTAGATTTTTTGCAAAAAATAGGCGATACCACGGAGAACAAAGTCCACACAGGGTATCGCCACGCTGTTGCCCAGCGCCTTGTACCGGGCGCTGTCCGATGCACCGGGAATCAGCGTCCAGCCATCGGGGAAGCCTTGGAGCCGTTCGCATTCCAGCGGGGTCAGCCTGCGGATGAGGTTGCGTCTTTCCACGATGCATTTGTTCTGACTGACATACTGACTGCCGATGCCTTTCTCATCCCCGCGGCAAAGTGCGCCCACTACTTCTTGGTATGGTTCACACACGGCGTGCCGGTCAGAGGTCGTAATGGTGTAGCTGATGTCCGGCTGACAGCCGAGGCCGTTGCCGCCGTTTTCCGGTTCCCGGTCGATGGTGTTGCCCGCAATGCAAATGGTTTCCTGCATTGCGGGACTTCCCACCAGCGGAACATTATTGCCCCCGGTTCCCATACGGGCGGACATTGTGGGCGCTACTGCATGGGGGCCGGTGTAGCGGCTGTCAATGCCGTGATTTTCAAATAACACCGGCTGGTTATTGCCGGAGGTTCCTGCTGCGGAGGTAATGGTTGGGCAGACACCCTCGCCAATTTCAGCGCCGCCCTGCTGGGTCGCCATGACCAGCGGCTGGTTGTTCCCGCCCTGCCCAAAGCCTGCGGATACCGTTTGCGATACCGCCACCGGCCCGGTAAAACGAGAGTCTTGTGCATGGTTGTCAAACACCAGCGGCTGGTGTCCATGCTCTTGGGCACGGAGCGTACCGGTGATATCATCAGTACAGTGCATCTGGCTGCCGCCCTGATCGTTGAGGCACAGAACTGATGGCGCAGTGCCGGTTTTAATGGTAGGGGAACACTCCGCCTGATAGCCGATTCCTCTGGCGTCGGCACTTGCGCTGCCGCAGAAGCCTGCGGTTAGCACACAGGGGTAACCCTGTCCGGCCTGCCCACCACCGCCAGTTAGCGAGGTGTGCGTTTCGGGGGTCAGAAAACAATCCCCGTCCCCCTTGCTGACAACGCCTGCCGCAAACAGCAGCCCTGCCGGGTTCCTGCCACCGCCGCCTCGTCGTTGCAAACTTCGCTCAGTTC
>NZ_DALZQO010000041.1:0-9457 GCF_032017025.1 Hydrogenoanaerobacterium sp. | reverse complement strand
TTAAGCCCTTATAGGGCTCGTGCAAGCCACCCCTTTTAGGGGTGGTCTTGACTGAAATTTTATACAAATATAGTATAAAATCAGTTAAGGGGAAATAAATTTTAAATGTTAGAATTTCATGCCTGTTGTGAGAAAATGCTGCTCGAATTGCCCTTGGGGAATTTTTTAGATAAACTTTATTCTTTATAAGAAGGAAAATTGCTGATTTTCGCCTGTAATTTACTAGGGTTGCGTTATATGGCCACCCTTTCTCTCCATATATTTGCTTCTTTGTCCTCTGTACTGGCATTCTGAATCCTAATTCCAAATCGTCTTACAGGCGCCACCGTAAATCTTAAATTAGCCGACGACAGAAAGCGTTTAAATAAATGTTTCATTGATATCAAAGGGGGGCGTTGTCATTGAATTCGATGGACGTGCAATTTTTAATGGATTTTATAAATAAGTTTAATAAGCTCTACGATTTAATACGGGTGGTTGATCCGGTAAAAAAACAGATCATCCGATATAATGACTTGTCGGACGAGCATTATTCTTCGATTTGTTATGAATATTGGAAGAACGGAACCCATTGTGCAAACTGTGTTTCCATTAGGGCAGCCAATGAAGATAATACTTTTGTTAAAATTGAATACAATAAAGATAAAATTTATATGGTGACTGCGAGCCCTGTAAATTTGGGCAATAAACAGTATATTGTAGAATTACTGAAGGATATTTCGGAAACGGGAATTGTACCGGATTTAAAGGGGAAGACAATTGAAGAAATTGATGCTATTATTGAGCTGCTGAATAAAGAGGTTATTACAGATGAGCTGACGCAAGTGTTTAACAGGCGATATATCAACGAACGCTTGCCCATAGATTTATACGATGCACAACTCAACAGCAAACAATTATCAGTAATACTGTTGGATTTAGACCTTTTTAAACTTATAAACGATACTTATGGGCATGCCGCTGGGGATTTTATTCTACGTGAAATATGTGATATTATCAAAGATATTGTAAAAGATAGAACCCATTGGGTTGCAAGGTATGGTGGAGAGGAATTTTTAATTTCTTTGCTTGACACTGAGAAATCTGTCGCCAATGAAATTGCACAGGAGATTAGAAAAACAGTGGAAGAAGCCAAATTCGAATTTGAAGAACATAAGATACGAACGACCATAAGCCTAGGCTGCTATACGGTTCAGGATGAAGGATTAAGTTTTGGTGAGCTGCTGACCAGGGTTGATCAAAATCTATATAAGGCGAAGCAGAGCGGGCGAAACATGCTGATTTCCAATTAAAAAAACAAAACAGGCAGCCGATAAACGATAAAAAGACTGATGCAGATTTCTGCACCAGTCTTTTTCATTTCGTTAAGGCATGGCCAAACGTTTATTTGCTTTTTAAACCTTTGGCATAAACGCCTATTTTTTTATCCTGCATTGAAATATGCTGAATCAGCCAGTCAACAACCATTTGATTGGCGTTGATGATTACTACGATATTTCCGCCGGATTGTTCATAATCTTGTTTTAGCTTGTCCAATTTAGCAATGAACTCAGTATGTAATTTTTTTTGAACAGGGTACTCGGGGTAATTCATTTCGAGCATATACTTTTCTTCATCGCGAAAATGCATTTTTGTGTATTCGTCTAAGAAATCGAGCAATTGCAAAATAAACTCTTTTGCTTTTCCGCTTTTGCCTGCTTCAAACAGTTGGTCTGCTTTCTCAAACCAAATTTTATGCTGCTTGTCAATAGCATCTACACCAACGGACAAATCAGACGTCCAACTTGTTGCCATAAAGCACTGCCACCTTTTCAATTTAATATGTTAATTCCATTATATGCCTAATTGGTATAGAATGCAATCCCCAGAACTCGAATTGAGCCGGTGGCAGTAGAATATTGTCTATTTATGGCACTCGCCCGAGCGTGGGCAGCCGCTGCAACCCGAGCAGCCGCCCTCTTTATGTCTTTTGTAGGCCTTATAGCCAGCTAGTACCATTGCGCCGATTACGATTGTACCAATAATCCAGGTTGCCATAAAATCATCCTTTCTGATATGCGTTTGCAGCAACTGTAACGGGTGTTTTCGATTTGTTGGGGTTATAAGTTCTCAACAACAGCCACAGCACAAATACCACCAAAGCAATGGCTACGATTGCACCGAAGCCAAAGCTGCCGCCGAGGAAGATAACATTGCCGAGTTGGTTAATAATAAAGGCTGTTCCGTAAGCTAAAATTGTCTGATAGCCAAGAGTAATCCAAGTCCACTTCCAGCCTCCCATCTCACGCTTTATGGCACCGATTGCAGCAAAGCAGGGTGCGCAAAGCATATTAAATACCATAAACGAGAACGCCGAAACACTGGTGAACATTGCCGCAACGCTTGCGAGCAGTGTGGGGTCATCTTCGGCAACCTCGCCAAGCCCGTAAAGCACACCAAAGGTTCCGACAACGTTTTCTTTTGCCACAAGGCCTGTTACCGTTGCAACCGCAGCCTGCCAGTTACCAAAGCCAAGCGGGGCAAAGATGGGGGCGATCAAACCACCGATAGCAGCAAGCATGCTTTCTGACTCTTCAACCATCTGGAGCGACCAGTTAAAGTTTGAAAAGAACCAGATGGCACCGGATGCGACGAAAATGATGGTACCGGCTTTTACTACGAATGCTTTGCCGCGCTCCCACATATGGGTCAAAACGCCTTTTGCACCGGGGATATGGTACTGTGGTAGCTCCATTACAAATGGTGCAGGGTCGCCTGCAAACAGTCTTGTCTTCTTGAGGATAACACCCGAGATGATAACCATGAGAATACCAAGAAAGTACATCGACGGTGCTACCCACGACGATTCGGGGAACAGGGCGCCGCCAATCAGTGCGATAATCGGCAGCTTTGCGCTACAGGGGATGAACGTTGTGACCATGATGGTCATCTTTCGATCCTTTTCGTTTTCAATGGTGCGCGAAGCCATAATACCGGGTACGCCACAGCCGGAGGAGATCAGCATGGGGATAAACGACTTGCCGGAGAGCCCAAACTTACGGAAAATTCTATCCATAATAAACGCCACACGTGCCATATATCCGCAGTCTTCCAGCAGAGAAAGGAAGAAGAATAAGACGAACATTTGAGGTAAAAAGCCCAGTACAGCGCCTACGCCACCAATGATTCCATCAACAATCAGCCCCTGCAGCCAGTCTGCTGCGCCCACAGCAGCTAAGCCCGCGGTTGCCCATTCGGTAATCCAGCCGCCGAACAGGGTGTCGTTGGTCCAATCGGTTATGAGCGTACCGATACCGAGCGATGAAACAGATGCATAATATACCAGCGACATAACAACGGCAAAGATAGGGAGCGCAAGCCAGCGGTTGGTGACGATACGGTCAATTTTATCCGAGACCGTCATGCCGGTGTTGCGCTTATGTACACAGCTTTTGGTAAGCTTAGAGATGTATTCGTAGCGCTCATTGGTGATAATGCTTTCGCTGTCATCGTCCATTGCGCTTTCACATTCCGCGATGATAGCATCCAGGCGAGTTTTGGTTTCTGTGTTCAGGGCAACCTGTTCTAAAACCTTTTCATCCCGTTCAAACAGCTTGATGGCATACCAGCGAGCATGCTCACCCACCGCTATGTTATCGGCAACCTTTTCAATCTGAGTAAGCGCGTCCTCTACGGGGTGGCTGAAGGTGTGCTGGGGAACCGTCATGGCTTTTTGCTGTGCCAGTGCGACTGCACGCTCTGCAACCGCCTTGGAGCCAATGCCTTTGAGTGCGGAGGTCTCGATCACCTCGCAGCCGAGGGCAGCGCTTAGCTTGGAGATATCGATTTTATCGCCGTTTTTGCGCACAATGTCAATCATGTTCAGTGCGATAACAACAGGGATACCCACCTCGACAAGCTGCGTGGTGAGGTACAGGTTACGCTCAATATTAGAGGCATCTACCAAGTTAATGATGACATCGGGCCTGTCGTTGATGAGATAGTTTCGGGTGACGACCTCTTCTAAGGTATAAGGGGATAAAGAGTAGATTCCGGGCAGATCCATAACCACAACATCTTTGTAGCCTTTCAGTTTACCCTCTTTTTTCTCTACCGTAACACCCGGCCAGTTGCCAACATATTGTGAGCTTCCTGTCAGGTCGTTAAACATGGTGGTCTTGCCGCAGTTGGGGTTACCGGCAAGCGCTATCTTAATTGACATGCCCCATTCCTCCTAGTAATATTTAATTAGCTTAAGCTAACTGAATGTCCTAAAATAGGCAGACAGCCTTGCGGTGTCTGCTACGCTACTTCAATCATTTCGGCGTCCTGCTTGCGCAGCGATAATTCGTAGCCGCGTATGGTTACCTCAATCGGGTCGCCCAAAGGTGCTACCTTACGCACATAAACTGACGCGCCTTTGGTAATGCCCATATCCATAATTCTGCGCTTTACGGCCCCTTCGCCGTGCAGCTTGACAACGGTTACGGTTTCACCGCAATTGGTTGTTCTCAGTGTTTTCATGTTGCTCCTCTGCCTTTCATTCAATCATCAGTGCATTTGCCGCTTCGTCACAGGTTATACCAAAATACGGCTTGCCATCCCTTTGCTTATGGCAACACGGGTATCCTTAACATTTACAATGAGGTTGCCTCCCATTTCAGAAATTACGGTAACAGAACCGCCCACCACAAAACCAAGGCTTTCAAGAAAACGGCGGGTTTCATCTTTACCATGGATTGACTTAATGGAATTTTCTGCACCGGAACGTGCCATGGATAACGGCATATTACCACTCCTTTAGTTAGTAAGAGCTAACTTCATAATTAACTTAACGGGTTAGCAAAAACTAACCCTTTTCAATTTCATAGTTTACCATTGCTAACTCATTTTGTCAATAGAAGTACAAAATGTTTTTGTCATGTTTTTCTTCGTACTGTTGGGCAGATCGTTGATTTTGCATTACCTGCTTTCATTTTAACATCAATTTTTTGGATTGCAAATTTATAAAGTTTGCAGAAAATGAGATCTTTGCTAAATTTTAATACGGTATGGAACATGATTTGCCCCATACCGCTTTAAAGGATAATGCAATTGAATTTTAGGCTCTTTCGTGTATACTAAATTTTGGAACCTTTTGCTTGTATGGTGCATAAGCTAGAGGATGGAGGTGATGAACATGAACCTGAGAAACAATCAGATAACCATTGGCGAAATTCTTTCCAACCCGCAGGCGAAGAGAATTGCACAGCGTGAATTTTCTTCGCTGATGAACCCATTTATGCTGGGTATAGCAAAAAACATGACATTGCAGCAGGCGTTGGGTTACGCCGGTAATCGGATGTCGCAAGACCGAATTCAAAAAATACTGGAAGAACTAAAGGCTATTTAAATACTGCCTCTCACTAATCAGAAAGTACATTGATATAGTTTGCAGCCTGAAATGCTGCAACGGCACCATCTGCTGCTGCGGTAATAATCTGCCGCAGCAGTTTTGTTCGATTGTCTCCCGCGACATACACGCCCGGGATAGCAGTAGTGCAGTTTTCATCTGCTACAAGGTATCCGGCAGAATCCAGCGCGAGGGCCGAAAATATCTGATTATCGGGTGCGAGCCCGATTGCAATAAACACCGCATCAACCGGTAGAACAGAGCTTTCATCGGTTTGAGAATTTTGCACATGAACCGAAGAGACTTTGCTTTCTCCGCGAATTTCCTGCACGGTGGTATCGTACAAAACGGTAATATTTGCCCGGCTTAAAACAGCATCGCGCATCACTTTTTCTCCGCGTAAGGCTTCGCTGCGGTGGATGATATACACCTTTTCACACAGGTTGGATAAAAACAATGCATCCTCAAGGGCGGTGTTTCCGCCGCCCACCACGGCAACCGTTTTACCGCGGAAAAATGCCCCATCACAGGTGGCACAGTAGGATACGCCCCTGCCTGTAAACTCCTCTTCACCCGCACAGCCAAGCGTGCGGCGCTGTACGCCGTTTGCAATGATAACGGCCTTGGCGGCATAGGTGTTTTCAGCGGTGGTAACGGTCTTTTCCGTTCCATCAAGCTGAACCGAGAGCACCTCTTCAAAGCGGATATCTGCCCCTTGGTTGATTGCCTGCTGATAAATGTTGTTGGAAAGGTCAGGCCCCGAAATTTTTTCAATCGACGGATAGTTTTCCACCTCACTGGAA
Organism: Hydrogenoanaerobacterium sp.; assembly: GCF_032017025.1. Taxonomy (NCBI): domain Bacteria; kingdom Bacillati; phylum Bacillota; class Clostridia; order Eubacteriales; family Oscillospiraceae; genus Hydrogenoanaerobacterium; species Hydrogenoanaerobacterium sp. The sequence continues at coordinate 3,283 of NZ_DALZQO010000041.1, read as the reverse complement.
ACGGAAATTTGCCCGCCGTACATATATTTTTCAAACACAAGCACACTTAAACCCGCCCGTATTGCGTAAACGGCAGCAGTTAAACCGGCACATCCGGCGCCGACAATAATTACATCAGTCATGGTAGAATCCTCCATATCGCATGATAACAGTATTTATTTGTACTAATCCAAATATACCTAAATTCTCAACAAAATACAAGGGATAGTTTTATGCTTTGCTCGCTTCGCTTATGGACATGCCGGTTTGCGCGGGGTGTTCAACTCTACAAAGTTGATGTCAAAAAAGCGAATTGCGGCGGCAAGCAGGACAAGTAGGCTTGCAACGTGATTCATTTTACCGGAACAACGCGCAACACAGTTGGGCTGTGGCTTGCAAAGATTTTCTCCGGAAAGCTGGAAGAAGAATACAAGCGCAATCAAAATCATAACACTGGAAAGAAATCGTATCGGAAATACATCGGGCAGGCACTTGCAGCAATCTTCCTGAGTTACACTGCAGATAAGCTGCTGCCGTTGAATGGAAGTAGCATGCAGCGATAAAAACACTGCGGCAATAATGACGATTATGTAGAATTGCGACTGATCGATGACACAGAGCTGCTGTTGTATTTCTTTCGGCAAACAATGTAAACTAGATTTCATTGCAGGCACCACCAATTTCGTTAAGATGATACATTCTATACAAGACTGAAAAATATGTTACTTTTCACATAAAGAAAGCAAAAGCCAGCGCATTTAGGGTGCTGGCTCAATTTTTTTGTTTATTGGGTACGCAGCTTTGTCACATATTCCTGCATCTCTTCAAACGAACGTACATCACTGCGCCTTACCTTGCTTTGAATCTCTGCGGGCAGGGAATAAAAATATTCGTAGCTCGACAGGTCCTGATCCAAAAGATCGGACAAGCACAGATGGAAGGATTCCGACATAAATATCACCTCAACTTTTTAGCAGATGCTCGGCACATTGTTTTAATTCACCGAGTGTTGCAATCTCTGCCCCCGAATCAGCAATCTGTTTTTGTACGGAAGGGGGAAGTGAATTATAATATTCATACAAATCAGGGTTGGTTTTATAAAAATCGGCGGGCATTGCTATCACCTTTTTTTCATCATAGTATCGGCAAATGCTTCAAGCTCTTCGCGTGAATGAATTTCATCGGCATGCTCGTTGATTGCCTGCTGAATCTCGATTGGCAAGGTTGCAAAATAATCGCCTGCACCTGTCTGCGTCAGTATTGCGGTCAGCCCAAAAATAACATTGGCATTATAAGCATCGTTCATTGACATCACCTCCACTATTATTGTCTGCTGTTTTAGCAAAAACATAGGAGGAAAATGCAGGGCATTGAAACGCCCGAATAAAAAGCCGCTAAAAACTTTATGTTTTGGCGGCTTTCTATTTGGGCCTATCGGTTTTGTCGACTTCACCGGCTTGATTGGCCGAACTGGTTTTAAGGGCGGACGCGCTTATTTATCTCCCGCAAGCAGGTTTTCGGCATAACGGTGCAGCTCGTCCTCCGACTGGATATTACCGGTGCGCTGCTGTATCATGCCCTGTATATAATCGGGCAGAGACATAAAGTATTCTTTGGCACTTGCACTTTGGCTCAGCAAATCGTTAAGCCCGCCCTTAGCAAATGCGCCGTTGTGAAAGCTGCTGTTATTTTTTGACATGATTTCACCTCTGCATCATTTTGATTTCATTAGATTCTCTGCACATTGGCGTAGATCTTCCAGTGTTTGTACGTCGGGGTTGCACTGCATGATGTTTTCCTGTACAAAGGGCGGCAGCGAGCAAAAATATTGCTGCATGGCTTCATCCTTATAAGGGTTTACGGGGCATGGCATTTTCATCACCTCCATGACTATTGTTTGTTTTTTCAGCAGAAAGATGGTAGGAAAATAATGCCTGTTCATAATATTTTGTTTTAATAAAATTTAAAAGCGTGTAGTTTTTGCCCTTCAAATTCCCAACTGCTGTGTTTTGCGACGATGATACAAAAGGAGGAATGAGTTGGGTGTTGGAATTTATTGTAGGCTATTGGGTGGAGGTTTTGTTCAGTACGGCGCTTTCGCTGCTGGGAATTGCGTATAAAAGGCTTGCAAAGCGCATTAAAGAGCAGGATGCAATCAAGCTGGGCATTAGAGAGCTGCTGCGCGACCGCATTATACGGGTGTACAATCACTCTTATGATGCGGGTTTTTGCCCGATTTATGCACTCGAAAATGCGGTGGCAATGTATGAGCAATACCATGCGCTGGGTGGCAACGGCACAGTAACCGAGCTGCTTGATCGGCTCAAAGAGCTGCCTACGGGCCGGAAGGAGGGAAACAAGTATGGCGATGAAAGAGCGTATAGCAAAACTGATTAATGTAAAAAGTATTGTTACAATACTGCTTACGCTGGTGTTTGCCTATCAAACCTGTGCAGGTGCTGTTTCAGAAAGCAATTTTATGGAAATTTTTAAGCTGATTGTTATCTTTTATTTTGGTACGCAAATCGGAAAGGCTGGTGGAGAATAGCATGGCAAAACTTCATGTCATTGACATTAGTGAGCATAATGTGCGCAACGGCAGAATTGACTGGGAAAGGGTAAAAGCAAGCGGTGTGCATGGTGTGATGGTGCGCATTGGCTGGGCCGGTTTTGATGGTAAGCTGATGGTGGATAAAAGCTTGGATGATTCCATTACACGCGCCCATGCCGCCGGGCTTGGTGTGGGGCTTTATGTGTACAGCTACTGCACCGGTGCAGTAGCTGCACGCGCTGCTGCACGGCAGGCAGCAAAAATTGCAAACAGCTACAAGGGCAAAATCACCTATCCCATCTGCTTTGATGTGGAAGAAACTGTGCTGCCGCACCTAACAAGGTTAGGCAAATCGAAGCTGACCGATACGGTTGCGGCATTTTGCAATGAGGTGGAAAAAAGCGGCTACTATGCCATGTGGTATACCTACACCTATTTTGCGAAAGCGTATCTCGATATCAAACGCCTTGCACCATACGACCTGTGGGTGGCGGATTACCGCAGCACCGTAACATGCCCGTGGGACACTCCGCACGGTATGTGGCAGTATAGGGGCGACGAAGGGAGATGCGATGGGGTAACGGGCGCGTGTGACCGCAATTATGCCTACAAAGATTACCCCGCTATAATTCGGGCGGCGGGGCTTAATCATCTCACGGGTGTAAAATAAAAAAAGACGGAGCTGTGCGGCTCCGTCTTTTTGCGCTCTGCTTTAGCAGGTGCGTTAGGCGTCTTGCCGCCTAATGCACAAAT
>NZ_DALZQO010000040.1:1890-12852 GCF_032017025.1 Hydrogenoanaerobacterium sp. | reverse complement strand
TTTGACCGTGGAAACCCCTATCGAAACAGAAAGCAATTGTTGCCCCGTTGTTGCCAATTTGTGCGACACTGAGGATGGCAACACTACCAATCCATCAAAATTTGAAAAAACGCAGGAGTTGAAACTGCAGCGAGCAAAAGCACCCAAATAAGAACTAATCATGACAGCGACTTTTCAGTAGGTGAAAAATGAGTAAAGAGGTCATTTGTATTCCTGTTACGAAAACGATTATGGGAACGGAGCTGACATAGGCTCTTGATTGTGGCTTAACAATAATAAACTCCTATTTATGGAATAAATCTCACTCGCTTGCTCGAAATCTAATCCGAATTCGTTCCGATATAATCACAAAAATTCCGTAAATTAATCAGTTTGTTTTCGAAAATATTGTAGTTGTTCCGAATATTTTCGAATCGTTCTTGACAAAAGAATATTATGGTTTATAATAAAATAGGAGGTGGACACAATGAAGTATTCCATTGAAATTGGGAAAATCGTTGAGGGTGCTTTAAAGCACGATCAACTTAAAGTTATGAATTACACTAAACAACTCATTGCAAAACTCGAGGATGACAACGAAAGTCGTGCCGCAAGCAAATTCAGCAAGCTTTTGACTACACAAAGCGAGGCTACATTGACAGCAATGGGTATGTCGAAAGATTTGCCCATGCCAGTTGATTCTGAGTCACGAGTTGCTCTTGCTGATGTGATTTATCCTAATGAAAACAATATTGAGGTTATACTATCAAAAAGCAATGCTGACAAACTCAACTCTTTTATTTTAAGCTATCAAAATGCAGATAAGCTAAACTCTCTTGGCATAGGTGTTTCGAATACGTTGTTGCTATACGGACCTCCCGGATGCGGAAAAACAAAGTGTGCTTATCTAATTGCAAAGCAGTTAAATTTGCCATTGATAGTTGCCCGTTTGGATAGCCTAATATCATCCTATCTGGGCACAACTGCGAAAAATATCAGAATGCTGTTTGAATATGCTCAAAAAACCCCTTGTGTACTGTTTCTGGATGAATTTGATGCGATTGCGAAGGCAAGAGATGACAGCAATGAGTTAGGAGAACTGAAACGCGTTGTGAACAGTCTATTGCAAAATGTGGATGCTATGAGCAAAGATAGCCTTTTATTGGCGGCCACGAATCATGAGCAACTTTTAGACTCGGCTGTTTGGCGCAGGTTTGATTATAAGCTGGAAATTGAATTACCAGATGCAGACGCAATTGTGAAGATGATAGACTTATTTACGAATAGATCAAACGCTCTTTCGCCAAAAGAGAAAATGGAATTGGCTGTTGTATTTCAGGAATTAAGTGGCGCCGATGTAGAAGAAATTGTAAAAAAGGCTTTCAGGAACTCAGTGATTCATGGAGAAGAATTTACGAGACTTAGTGTTTACGAGGAACTGTTTATCTTCAAAAATATTCTTCCCCAAAACTGTAACAGTTCTAAAGAACTCCTTAAGATTAAAGCAATTTTTCTGAGAGAATGCGATAAGAAAATATTTAGCTTACAAAATATTGCTGATATCTTAGGAAGCTCCAAAACTACTATACAAAAGCTTATAAAGGAGGCTGATGAGACATGAGTGAAAAAAATTTGCCTATAAAATTAGTATTGCAACGTACAACCGATACGCAAAATAATAGAGGCGGAGGAAAAACAAAATTCTTTGGAGAAGTTACTCCCGCATTGCAAGAAAAAATAATCGAAAAATTCAACGGTGTTTTAGATTTTTATCAGGATGTATTTCAAGAGAGTGAATTGGTTCCTGCTGTGGGTAAAATTACGGTTAAACCCGAAGCAATTGCAAAATCTCATAAACCCAATGATTTGTGTCGTTGCTGCCCAATAATTGGTAGTGAGGATCTGGATGAAGTTTATATTAAGATAACGAAAAAGGCCGTCGAGGATACAATAACCTTAGTAAAAAATCCACCGTCCCAAAAGTTCCAAGCTAATTTAACAGCTATTTCTGATATTCAACCAATACGTGGTGCGGAAAAAATTTCCGAAGGGTTAGCTGAAATTTCCACACAGGGAAGGTTCGATACAGTGAAGGGTAAAATCAAGATTAAATTTTTTGACTTTGATAATGATTTTGATAATGCACAGATTTTAAGCTATATTATGGAAAAATTATCCGCAATGAAGCTTTCTGAAAAAGCTGAACTAATAACGTATGGAGAACAAATTAAATTTATAAAGGTTCAAGTTGAATCCTTTGATGACGTGACGCGGATTTCGGAAATAAATGGTGTAAAATCCGTGGATTTTTTTCAAGAATATTCACAGCCTTTGTCTGAATTTACGAATGAGAATTTAAAGACATTTTTGGATGGCCAACACCTCGAAAGCGACGTCTCCATCGGAATCATTGATGGTGGAATAAGCGATAACAATCCGTTTCTAAAACCGTATATAGTAGCCCGTGAAACCTATGTGGGAAAGGATTATCAGAATCCCAGCCACGCAACATTTATCGCTTCAACAATTCAATATGGGAATATCTTGAACGACATTGAAGCCCCAACCTCACAGCGATTCCGCTTTGTTGATGTCATTGCTATTCCGAACGGCAATCCTAAATTCGGACCAGTAGATACCATAAGCGAAGAATCTCTTATGGAAATCATTGAAGAAGTAATGGAGAAACACGCAGGAACTACAAAAATCTGGAATTTATCTTTAGGAATCGAAAACAAAGTATGCAATGGCTCAATGTCTGATTTAGGCATATTTTTGGATTATATTCAGGATAAGTACCATGTTCAAATGTTTGTTTCAAGCGGTAATTTGAATACCCCACCGCTTAGAGAATGGCCAGCGCAAGCAGATATGAACGAACGAGATCGAATTATCTCTCCCGCTGACTCTGTTCGTGCTATTTCGGTCGGGGCTGTTGCCCTTTATGAATCAGCCAATTCGATTGTGAAAAGCAATGAGCCATCTCCTTTTAGCCGTCGAGGCCCTGGCGCAAACTATATTGTCAAACCTGACGTTGTAGACTTTGGAGGCAACATATCAAGGGATTTCAATATCTCGGGCCTTGGCATTAAAGGTATGGATATTAATGGTGATATAATTGAAGGTGTTGGAACAAGCTATTCTACTCCACGCGTCGCTCAAAAATTTGCCGCCGTATATGATGAGATGTTTGAAAGAGATTTACTGCTTGCCAAAGCAATGGTAATACACTCGGCAAGAATGAATTCCAGAGATTCACTTGATCAACACCCGGATAACATTAAGTATTATGGGTTCGGAATGCCATCTGTTGACGTGCAAGACATATTACAATGTAGCAAAAACGAAATCACACTCGTCTTTCGTCAGAAAGTCACACAAGGTACACATCTGGAAATGTTCAATTTTCCATACCCTGCATCACTTATGCACGACGGAAAATGCTTTGGAGAAATTGGAATGACCTTAGCGTACAATCCTATATTGGATGACAGATATGGCAAAGAATATTGCCGGACAAATATTGATGCGAGCTTTGGAATGTACCATTATGCGAAATCTGGAAAACTTGAATTCAAGGGCTGTGTGCCACTCGAATCTGCTTGGGATGAAAAATTTGAACAATCCCGGGTGGAGAATGGATTCAAATGGAGCCCTATAAAATCATATTATCGTAAAATAAGCAATACCGGCATAAAAGCGGGAGAAAGCTGGAAAATCCGGATTGATATGAATCCTCGAAACGGATTAACAGTTCTTGCTCAAGAATTTGTGTTGATTGTTACAATTAAAGATTCTCTTGGAAATGATATTTACTCCGAGGTGGTTAACGGACTAAGAGAAAGAGGCTATTTCACGAATAACCTTGAGACGAGACAGCAAGTTCGCCAGCGCCAGTAAAATAGAACCGATTTTGAAATTGAATTGATAAGTTTTACATTTATAACATCGTGATAGTTCAAATCCCCCTATAAAAATAGGCTCACATCTACAATTACCAGACCACTCATTACGAGTGTTCTTATAGTATTTAGTACTGTAAGGACACTTGTTTTTTTATATCGCCTTTTGTGATGGGGAGTAGCTGACGGCTACTCCTTTTCTTGTATTAATTAGTACATCTGGTTGTGACAACGGTAAAACATCTGGTATATCAATTGAACCAACACAGGAATAATGGATAGTAAGTTTTTGCACATGAACACATAGTTTTGATAAAACACCAAATAAGATTAGTAATAAAAAAGACAGCGATAACTTTTCATTCGTTACTGCTGTCTTTTTCGTTATTTAAAATTTCAGTAATTTTCCTCTGCATTTCCAGCCTTGCCTTGCACACTGAAAATTTGCTTTTACCTGCTCACATTCAAAGTGCTTTTATTTGTCTCGATGAGAAAAGTGTGTTTCATCAGCTTAAAGCTCCAATATCGTCTAATAGCACCGAATACTCTGCATTGACCTCATCCAAAAACTCCACAAAGTCATCATGTCCCAAAAATGTCATTTCCCAACCATACTTCTCACATATTTCTTCCCATTCCTGAGTTTGTACCATCTGTTTGAGGATATCCTCCCAGTACTCCAAGGCATGTTTCGGCATATCTTTTGGGCCAAAAAAACCTCGCCAATTATAAAATGTGGCATCAATCCCTTGCTCTACGCAAGTGGGTATTTCGCCCACAATTCCGCTCCCTACACGCTTGTCCGCAGTAGTTGCTAAGGCCCGTATATCGCCGCTTTCCACTAAGCCTATCGAATCGCTGATTCCCGTGGAAATAAGGTCGACATGTCCTCCCATCAGCTGTGCCGCTGCCGAGCCATCCTGGAACCCTACATATTTAATCTCATCCAGGTTTGTAACGCCGGCTTTACGGGCCGTTTTTAAAAACTGAATGTGATCCATTGAGCCAACCGCAGATATTCCGCCAATTGTGATTGATTTGGGGTCCTCTTTCAGAGCCTCCATCACCTCATTGATTGTGGTATAGGGGGAATCCTTTCCAACTGCAAACATACCATATGCAGTAATCAGCCGCGCTATGGGCGTTGTATTGTCCCGATAGTTCAATTCCGTAGAACTGTTGAGGTTGATTAAGCACAAGGGTGGTGAGTAGATCGCCAAAACATCGTTGGCACCCTTTTTTTCATCAAGATAAGTGAGTGCGACAACACCTCCGCCGCCAGGCATATTGGTAACCGGCAGCGGAACGGAAACCAGTTTGGTATCCGACAGGCATTGGGCAATCGATCGGATGGTCAGATCATATCCCCCGCCAGAACCTGCCGGGGCAATAAGCTCCATGGATTTTTTGGGATATTCAATTGCAGGCTGAGGCGACTGGGCATGCGATCCGCAGGAACAAACAACGATAATCAGCAAGATTACACAGCATACAATGGCAACTTTTCTCATGGTATCCCTCACCTTTCATAAACCTCAGATACATGGAAACGGATAACCTTTATTTCGCTAACTGATTGATTGATTGCAGCAGCTCATCAAACTCCAGAGGTTTGATAAGAATTTGATCCAACAGCTTGGCCTGTTTCATTTGAATTGCATCTTTTTCGACAAGCCCAGTAATCAGAATGACCGGAAGGCTTGGACACACCTTTTTCATGCGTTGCACCAATACTGTCCCTTTGTATTTCGGCATGGTATAATCCACAATTAACAAGTCCCACTTATCCGGAGACTGGTTAAAGGCTGCCAATGCTTCCTCTGCATCGGTATAAGCGTATACCTGATATCCATATCGCTTCAGACGCTTTTTCAGATAGTTTACTACCTTAATTTCATCATCTACCAGCAACAAATGAATTGGTTCTCGCTCTACCAAAATGGATACTTGTTTTGGACGTTCGATTGCAACAGGAGTATCGGTGACAGGCAGGTAAATGATAAAGCTGCTGCCTTTGCCGATATCGCTCTTCACCTCAATAAATCCGCTGTGGTTTGTGAGGATACTTTGTACAAGCGATAACCCCAGACCGGTTCCCATACTTACATCCTTAGTCGTAAAGAAAGGATCGAAAATTTTCTCCATAACTTCACCGCTCATGCCGCAGCCGGTATCGGTGATGACAATTTTAGCGTAGGCCTCTATTCCATTCGCGCTACCAAATTTTTCAGGAAGCTGATCGGATTCAATGACCTCATTGGATATCGTAAGAGTGCCACCTTCACGCTCCATAGATTGATATGCGTTTGTACATAGGTTCAGCAGCACCTGGTTGAGTTGCGTGGCACTTCCGTATACATTTGCGCCGGTTTGGTGTATATGCTCGTCCATACGAATACTGGAAGGGATAATCATACGAACCATTTTTAGTGCATCCCGGATGACAGCATCAAGGCTCACTGAGGAATAGGCTGCTTCATCCGATTCACGGCGGCTAAACGGTAAAATTTGCTCCACAATCTCTTTTGCCCTGGCACCAGCCTTGTGAATTTCGTCCAAGTCCTCGTAGTATTTACTCCTGATGCCCATTTGCTCCTTTAAAAACTCACAATACCCCATAATGGGCGTCAACAAATTGTTAAATTCATGTGCGATTCCCCCAGCCAATGCACCGATTGTTTGCAGTTTCTGATAATGACGCACTTGCTCTCGGCTTTGATGCAATTCCTCCAGCGTATGGTTGATTTCCTGGAGGTAACGGGTCTGCAGCTTAAGCCTCTGTCTGTTTTTCTGCAATACGTAAATAGTTACAAAGCCAACAATTAGAATAACGAGAATTACGGTAACCAAAAGTGCAAACCGCTCCAAATTTTCGTTGACCGGCTGCAACGCCTTTTCAACCGGCATTACCGCAGATACAAACCACGAAGTGCCGCCCAGATTCATTCGCGTATAGGCTGTAATCTCATCAACAGGTGCAGCTGTACCTTTTGAGTAAGCACGGTAGATGGCGGTTCCTTCTTCATATTCGTACTGTCTTGCCACCATACGAAGCATGTCGGCATACCGCATATCCGATTTTAAATCCTCGGGGATACCCAGCCGATAGTTAAAGCCGATCATCTCTTTGTTTTGGTGCATAATAACGGTTCCGGCTTCATCTTTTATCATAATGTAATCCGAGTCGCGGGTATCCAGTGGCATGATAAACTGCTCATACATGCTTTCCAAATCTACCACACTTACGACAGCGCCCAAATCTCCATCCCCGGCATATACCATATTGACCAGCGTTACGCCATAATTGCCGGCTACAATCTCGAACGTAGCCCCCATACCGGTCTGCCCCCGCCGTGTAAGGGCCTCGAGCTCCAACATGTCTTCGTCAAATTCTTCTAAAAACGGGTATTGATTGTATCGAAAAACCTCTTGTCCGTTGCGGTCCAGCAGATAGATACGTGACAACCCTTGATAATGGAGAGCGAGCATGTAAGAAAGAATATATTCCTTCACACCTTCGACATTCCCATAATCGTAATATTTCTGGAGTTCTTGGATGAAACCCGGAGTCCTAACCAGTATCTCCACGTCCCGCAACTGCTCCGATAAAAACAGATCTATATTCTGCGATACGGCACGGGAAATGACCAAAAGGTGTTCTTGCTGCTGTTCAACAACCAACTGCGTATAGGCATCGTAGGTTGTATACACTGCATACGCAAGAATAAAAAGCAGTATTGTCAGCAGGGCGGCAATCACGATTCGCTTCATCGCTTTTTTGTTTAGTTTCATTCTGTCGTCGCCCTTTCCTTGTCCATTTCCCTATCATAACATTTTTTATAAGGCGATGAAAGCCTTATTTTAATCGCGCAATATACTTGCACAACCGGGGCATCTGGAAGATTTAAAAAGCGGCATCTTCATGTTCAGTTTCTGATTGCACTTTGGGCAGCGATACAGCTGTTTTTCAAACTGCCATGAGCCCAGAAACATACATAGCCCTACAACCCAATTACCCAATGCAATAAAAAAAACACCAATTAAAACAGCCGCCATACAAAAAGGCTTGACAACAACCAAAGGAACTTTAAATTTAGTACCCATCTTATAAGTCACGCTCCTAACGCTGATAACATAAAAAGCGGGGTTTATCGACAGCCCATAAGACGTCATAAATCCCGCTTTTACGTTAAATTATTTTGAGGCTGCTACTTTCTCTTTTTTATATTTTTGAATCAGTGGCTTTACAACCGGGCTGAGCAAAACAGCAACACAAATTAACAGGATAACGCCGGTAATCGGACGGGCTACGATGTTCACAGCCGATTGGAACAGGGTATCGCCGGTAGCAATGGTGAAAGCACGACGCAGATTGGATTCGCAGATTACACCCAGTACCAGGCCGAGTATCAGCGCGGAGCTGTTGAACTTACAGGTGACGATGACGAAGCCGATCAAGCCGGAAATCGCCATGAGTTTGACATCAACTGCAGTGTTCTTGGTGGCGTATGCACCGATGGTGGCCATCATAATAATGGTTGGCCCCAAGATGCTATATGGGATTTTCAAAATCTGCACGAATATTTTAGCAATAATTATTGCTGCAAACACCATAACAATGTTCGAGACAAACATGGAGGCAAAGGTTGCCGATAGAAACTCCGGCTGATTGACAAGCAGCAGGGGACCCATGGTAACACCTTTGAGCACCAGTGCGGACATCATGATCGCCGCTGCATTTCCGCCGGGAATACCGAGCGACAGCAGGGGAACCATGGAACCGCCGGTGGCGGCATTGTTACCGGTTTCCGGCGCTGCAATGCCATCAATGACACCGGTACCAAACTTTTCTGGATACTTCGAGAGCTTTTGCTCTGTAGAGTAGCACAAGAAAGATGCGATAGTTGCTCCGGCACCGGGGAGGATACCCACCACAGTTCCCAAAATGGAGCAGCGTATAATGGTCCATTTGACAGAGAGCATTTCCTTTAGAGACGGCATCTTGGTTTTCATTTGCATCTGGCCGCCTACCGCAGTAAGCTTGGAGGGCTTGCTCGTCTGCTTAAGCACCTCAGTTACAGCAAAAAATCCGATCATGACCGGAATCATCTCGATGCCGGAGGTAAGAAAACGGGTGCCGAAAGTCATACGGGGCACACCCAGCAGCGGGTCAAGACCGATACAGGCAAGCAGTAGCCCCAAAAGACCAGAAATCAGCGTGCGACAGATATTATCGGTCTCCAGACTTGTTAGGATAGACAGACCCATGAAAGAGATGGCGAACAGCTCGGAAGGGCCAAAGCTGAGAGCCGCCTGCGTAAGCTGCGGGCTTAAGAGCAGCATACAAACAGCCGCGAACATGCCGCCAATTGCGGAACAGATTAGCTGAATTCCCAGTGCCTTGCCTGCCTCACCACGTTGAGCCATGGGGTAGCCATCATAGGTGGTTGGTGCACTGGATGGTACGCCGGGAATCTTAAACAGAATCGCAGTCATACCTCCGCCGGTAATCGATGCGCAGTAGATAGCGACCAGAAAAGCGATTGCACTGACAGAATCCATTTGGTAGGTAAACGGAATACCCAAAGTGACCGCCATTGTAGCGCTGACACCCGGTAACGCGCCGAAAATTGTTCCCAGAAAAACCGCGAAAATAATCAGGATGAACATCTTCGGGGCGAAAACCACAGCCATGCCGCTAGCCAATAAATCCAACATTTTTCATCCCCCTATCCTGTAATTCTTTGAACAATTGATTCGAAAAACAGAGCCATCTCCCGCAGGAAAGGTACAAACCCCCGAGGAAGCATAACGCCAAGGAAAACCGAAAAGCCGATATACAAGAGCAGAGTGATAATAACGGATGACAAAATTAAAACCAACGGGCGTCTTTGCCCCAGAAGAAGGCCGTAAGATATTAGGAAAAGAAGGCTGGTGGTGATGAACCCAAGAGGCTCATAAATCTGCGCCATCACCATCAATATAATCATTCCGATGAACAGCTTGCTCTTTAAAAATTTAAGTACATCCGGCAGAAACTGTTGAAACGCCAGTGCAACATCTTTTTTATCGTTACGCTTGAAGTAATTGCGCAGGTTCCAGCACAGTGCAAGAACTAAAATGACTAACAGAGCCTGGGGCCATTGTTCGGCACCCAGTTCACTGGCCGCGGATGTCGGCATGGTTGTGCCAACATAGGCAAAGCAAAAGATCGAGAGTATCAATAATAAAATATTTACGATAAGTTCTATTGCCACGTCGACCCACCTCTCTTTACTATAATTTAGGGGCGGGCAAGAACCGTTCTCCCCGCCCCTGTGAAAAGTTAAGCTCTATACTATTTAATCAAACCGGCGTTTTTCAGGTAGTCTTCAAAGGTGCTGTATTCCCCGTCCATCAGCGCCTTAGTAACCGCTGAGCTAGCATAGCCGGGGCGGTCAAGGTAGCTTGCCTGCTTCAAAAAGTCCTGATAAGCAGGGTCATTCCAAGCCTTTTCTACCGCAGCGGTAAAGGAATCGACTGCTGCCTGTGGGGTATCGGTACGGCACATCAGTGCTCTCCAAGTACCTACAAAGGATTCAATCCCCAGTTCTCCTGTGCACTGAATGTCGGGCAGAGAGGACATGCGTTCCTCAGACATTGAAACCAGTGGTACGATATCGCCTGATTCGATTAGGCCCTTGATTTCATCGGCACCGGTAATGCTGATGTTAATGTGCCCACCCACCATGGCAGAACTGAGTTCAGCACCGCCGCTGTAATTGACAATCTTTACATACTGCTCAATTTCGTTGATATCCACGCCCAAGCCGCCTGCAAGTGTCTGCTTGAGGGAAACCGCATCAGCACCTGTCGCTGTTAGCATACCGCAGGTTAGCTCTTTCGGGTGAGCCTTTGCGTATTCAATAAACTCGGTGAAATTTGTGTATTTGCCTTCCTGCGCTTTTTTGGATGAGGCGATCAGGTTAATGGAGTGTACCAATTTGGATACGGGTACAAATTCTTTTCTGTAGTCCATGGGCAAAATCTTTTGAAGATCCAGCATAATGATGGACTGCGTGCCCAGAACAAAGGTATAACC
>NZ_DALZQO010000040.1:0-1880 GCF_032017025.1 Hydrogenoanaerobacterium sp. | reverse complement strand
GTATAACCATCCGCAGGCTGTTTGTACGCAAAGTCGATTCCGTTGGCTCCGCCGGCGCCTTCTACGTTTACAATTTCAACCGGCACGCCTAGAATCTCCTGCAGGATTGGCTGCATGGGGCGAATTGTGCCGTCGGCTCCGCCACCTACACCCCATGGGCAAACGAGGGTAACTTTCCGTTCCCATTTCCAGTCGCTGCTTTCAGCCGGGGCTTCGGTTTTAGCCGGTGCAGAGGGTTCGGTGGGGTTTGCCAAACTGTTGGAAACCGTGCCGGAGCTGCAGCCCGTAAGTAAGCTAATTACCATTAGCGCGGATACGATAGCCTTGAATTTTTTGCTCATTTTCTACCTCTCCTTTTTTGCAATGTGCAATTTTGCTAGTTTTTTTAAACTAATAAAATTATAATTTATAAACCTTAACTTGTTTTATGAATTTTCTTAAATCTTGTTAAGATAAAAAGTTTTTATGTTTTTTATTTTTTTTATGCTATAATGATAGCAACAAGGGGGTAATTTCCAAATGAATCGCTTTAAAATCTTGATAGTCGACGATGAAAAGATGGTGCGAAAAATGATCGCCCGAATCCTTGAAAGTGAAGGAATGCTCACCTATCAAGCCTCTAACGGACCGGATGCACTCCGCATGGTGCAGGAGCAGGATTTTGATTTGATTATTCTCGATATTGTAATGGAGGGCATGGACGGTTTCCAAGTTATCAACGAACTTCGCAGTCTGGGTCTGCTCACTCCCGTTTTTGTCTTGAGCGGTCGCCAAGCAGACAATGATAAGGTATTTGCGCTAGGGATTGGTGCAGACGACTATGTAACCAAACCATTTAGCACTACTGTGCTTTGCGCTAAGGTCAAGGCCTGTCTGCGGCGCATTCATATTTCCGGTAGCAAGTCCACCTGCATTGAAGCAGGGCCTTTTTGCTATATTTGCGACGAAATGCGTCTGCTAAAAGAAGAATGTGAGATTCCACTTTCCAGTAAGGAAAGCTTCATGATAAAATACTTTATGAGCAACCCCAACAAGGTTCTTACCAAGGAGCAAATTTACAGCAATGTCTGGGGTGATAACGCGGTGGACGACAACACCATAATGGTACATATCCGACGTTTGCGCACTAAAATTGAAGACGATCCGAATCAGCCGCTTTATCTTAAAACTGTCCGAGGCGTCGGATATCAGTTTTTGATTCCATAATAAGTGAGTAGAATAAAAAGAGCCCACCGTTATTGAACCGCTCCATGGAAAATAGACAGTAAAAAGAAAGACCAATCGTAGAATATCTAAAGATTACGCCGTCTGGCTCCGTTTTTAAAATGGAGTCAGGCGGTATTTTAGTTGGTAGCGCTCAAAATTGTAGAAATAGATATAATCATCAATCAGTTGCTGAGCCTGCTCAAAGGACTGGATTTTCTGCCGAGAAATGCACTCTGTTTTGAGCATGGAGAAGAAATTCTCAGCCATAGCATTGTCATAAGGGTTTCCCCGTCTTGACATAGAGGGTGTAATACCATATTCTTTAGTAAGGGTAAAGTATGCTTGGGATGTGTATTGAAACCCTTGGTCGCTGTGGAACTGTAACTCCCCAGCGACCGTTTCTTTTTGCATGGCCGCTCGTATTGTTTCCAGCACTAAATTAATGGTTTGCTGTTTGGCGATTTTGTAGGCAACTACACTGTTGTCAAAGAGGTCACGAATGACGGACAGATAGAGAAAGCCTTGTGCAGTGGGGATATAGGAGATATCAGTCGCCCATTTCTTGTTGGGTTGCTCTGTTTTAAAGTTACGGTTCAGAATATTGGTGTAGCGATGAATCGATTGTCCACATGATTGCCACCTTCTGCGCCGAACCTCACTGAGCAAACCATACT
>NZ_DALZQO010000039.1:0-14299 GCF_032017025.1 Hydrogenoanaerobacterium sp. | reverse complement strand
CACGGTCGAAAAAAGAGCAGGATAAAGGCGGGTGGTCGCAAGCGCCCTCCCGCCGTCCACTTCGCCCAGCAGTGCTGGACGTTTTTTACACCTTCCCGTGAGGTGGTCGGATTGGGGAATTGTCACGGTCAGGGTGGTCGGAATCTGCGAAAACGCAGTGACACAAAGGATTTTATACGGTCACCTCACAGGTGAACACCCACAAAAATGGAGGTTTTACCATGAAAAACAACAAGGAACGAACGGCGGTCTGGCTGTACCCCGAAACCATGGAACGGCTGGACGGCTGGCTGAATCAGGACAACTGCAAAAGTCGCAGTGAGTTTATCGAAAAGGCGCTCTGCTTTTACATGGGCTACCTTGGAACGGAGGACACCTCCTCCTATCTTTCCAAGGCCCTGCTTTCTTCCATGGAGGGAACGCTGCAGAAAACCGAGAACCGGGTGGCAAGCAATCTGTTTCGCCTCTCGGTGGAAATTAGTATGATGATGCATCTGCTGGCAACTACGCTGGAGGTTACCGATGAGGAACTGCACCGGCTTCGCGGCCGGTGCGTTGCCGAGGTGAAAAAGACCAAAGGGAAAATTCGTCTGGATGATGCGGTGGAGTTCCAGAACGGCGCCGAGGCTGAAGAATAATGGCGCGGATCATTCTCAAGGTTCCCTATCTCAAGGGCGGGGAAAAGACCGCCGCCCATTTAAATAACCTCGTCAAATACATTGCCACCCGTGACGGTGTGGAAAAAATGGAGAGTGCCCACCGGCTCTGGCATTCCACCAAAAAGCAACAGGAGCTGATCGCGCAGATACTACGGGAGTTTCCTGATACCAAGGATTTATTTGAATACGAGGATTACTGTAAGAATCCTAACCGTGGAAATGCCTCGGAGTTTATCTCCATTGCGCTGGAACAGAACCTTGATCAAATCAGCGGCCGGGAAAAATATCTGGATTACATCGCAAACCGTCCCCGCGTCGAAAAGTTCGACAGTCATGGTCTGTTCACCGCCGGGGATGCGCCGCTGGTCTTAGCGCAGGTTGCTGACGAAGTGGCCTCCCACACCGGCAATGTCTGGGCGCCGATTATTTCCCTGCGCCGTGAGGATGCCACCCGGCTGGGCTATGACAACGCCCGTGCATGGAAAGCGCTGCTTTCCTCCAAAGCGATGGAACTTGCGGAGAATCTGAAAATACATCCGGACCACCTGAAATGGTACGCCGCATTTCATAATGAATCGCACCACCCGCATGTTCACATGGTCTGCTACAGTACAAATCCGCAGGAGGGCTACCTTACCAAGCAGGGCATCCGTAAAATGAAATCCGCTCTGGCAAATGAGATTTTCCGGCAGGAGCTGATTCCGCTCTACGGAGAAAAGTCCCAGCGGCGGGATGATGTAAAGCAGCAGGCCGCCGAAGCCATGGGAGAGCTGATTCGCCAGATGAAGGGCGGCGCGTTGGTCAGTGAGCGCATGGAACAGCTCCTCACCCATCTGGCGGAGCGTCTGAAAACGGTCAGCGGCAAAAAACGGTACGGCTACCTGAAAGCTGACCTGAAAAATGTGGTGGATGAAATCGTGGATGAGCTTGCCAAGGACAGCCGCATTGCCGAAGCCTACCGCCTGTGGTGGGAGGTCAGGGGCAGGATTGAGTCCGTCTACACCGAAACACCCTCCGAGCCGCCGCCCCTTTCCCGCTGCGAGGATTTCAAACCCATCCGCAATAGGGTCATTCAGGAGGCATTAAACCTTGGCAGCGGTACGATGACCTTTGAGGAACCGGCCTCTGTGGAAACCGCTCTGCCGGACGCCACCCCGGATGACGATACACCCGCCGTGGAGTCTGCCCCGGATAACACACCCGCCGAACCGGAGGATGCTTCCGAACCGCCGCCCGCTCAGTCCTTCAGCAGTGGGGAGAAAGCCCCCACCTCATGGTGGACGGAGGAATACAAGCTGGCAAAGCAACATCTGCATGGCGATGAGGATGCCGGAATCCCGCAGAATTTTGAAAAAGCCCGTGAACTTTTCCTCGCAGAAGCGGATAAAGAGAATCCCCTGGCACTCTATGATCTTGGTCGTATGACCGCCGACGGGCTTGGGTGCGAAGCGAACGCCGATGCAGCCTATGGCTGGTACGAAAAAGCCCTTGCGGTGTTTCATGCTGCCGAGGAAGAAAAGCCTTGGAAGTACACCGAGTACCGCATCGGCAAAATGGTCGCCGCAGGGCTTGGCACAGAGCAGGACTATTTACAAGCGGCGGACTGGCTCACTCTTTCTGCAAACGAGAAGTACAAATATGCGCAGTATTCCCTCGGCGGTCTGTATTACCACGGCAAGGGCGTGGAGCAGAATCATGAAATCGCCTTTGCCCTCTACACCCGCTCGGCGGACCAGAGCTTTCCCTATGCCAACTTTGAGCTTGGTAAAATGCTGCGGGACGGCATCGGTTGCGAAAAAAACAGTGTGGAAGCTGACCGGCGTTTCAAGGAAGCCTTTCTCGGCTTTGTCTTTCTGGAGGAAAAAGGGCACGACGATAAGCTCCAGTACCGGCTGGGATGGATGCTTCTGAACGGCGTCGGCACGGAAATGAATGAGACAAAAGCAAAGGAATACTTTGAAAAGGCGGCAACGGTGGGAAATCCCTTTGCCTGCTACCAGCTTGCCAAGCTCATTCTCTCCGATGAAAAAATACAACCGCAAGAGGTAGAAAAGGCCCTTGGCTATCTCAGGAAAGCGGTGGAGGCTGAAAACCCCTATGCCGCATATTTTCTCGGCAAGCTCTATGAAAAGGGAGAGCACGTTCCGAAAAACATCTCCGAGGCAGTACGGCTCTATACCCTGTCGGCAGAGTGGGACAACGATTTTGCCGCATACCGGCTCGGCAAGCTGTACCTTGGCGGCGAGGGCGTCCTCAAAGATGTGGAAGCCGCAATCCGCTGGCTGACCTTTGCCGCCGACCGAAAGAATCCATTTGCCGAATATGCCCTCGGCATTCTCTATCTCAAGGGAGAGGATGTTCCGAAGAATGTGTCCAAGGCATTGGAATACCTGAAACGCTCCGCCGCACAGGGAAATCAGTTCGCACAATACCGGTTGGGCAAGGTTTACCTCATGGGAGAAGATGTGCAAAAGGACATTACGGCCGCCCTGCAATTTCTGACGGCTGCCGCTGAACAGGGCAATCAATATGCGCAGTACACTCTCGGAAAACTGTACCTGATGGAAAAAGACATTCCCAAGGACAAGGAAGCCGCTGTCCGGTGGTTTACCCTCTCGGCGGCGCAGGGCAATGTTTACGCGCAGTTTTTCCTTGACCATATAGATGAGTTCAAAGACCCCTCCGTCCTGCTGGCGGGGACACGGCTCCTGCATCACATGAGCCGTGTGTTTGCAGACAACGCGCCGCCTCTGAAACCGCCCGGACAGCGCGC
This sequence comes from Hydrogenoanaerobacterium sp., assembly GCF_032017025.1. Lineage (NCBI taxonomy): Bacteria > Bacillati > Bacillota > Clostridia > Eubacteriales > Oscillospiraceae > Hydrogenoanaerobacterium > Hydrogenoanaerobacterium sp. The sequence continues at coordinate 10,867 of NZ_DALZQO010000039.1, read as the reverse complement.
CGACCGCAAGCTCCTGCGCAAACTCCGGGAGAAGAAGCAGGCGCAGGGCCATGCGCGGGACGACTACGAACAGACCATGTCACTCTAAAAATGATTGGAGGATACCCGTGAAAAAGCAGAAAAAGAAAACCGGGCGGATACCTATTCAGAAAAACCGGTACCCAAAGCAATGCCGTCCTGTAAAAAGGGCGGCATTTTTTCATCAAATCGGCAATCGCCATAGTTAGGAGGTGCTCTATGGGTGTGTATGTGCATTTTACGGATGAACAGAAATACCGTGCCAACAATGTGGAGCTGGCAGACTTTCTCCAGCGGCGCGGGGAAAAGCTCCTGCCCAGCGGACGGGATAAGCGGCTGGCCTCCGACCACAGCATCACCGTCCGGGGAAACGAGTGGTACGACCACTCCGCAGAGAGCGGCGGCTATGCCATTGATTTCGTGCGGAAGTTCTACGGCTGCTCTTACCCCGAAGCCGTGACCCTGCTGCTGGGCGGTGAGCAGAGCGAGATCTACAGACCGGCGCAGGCAAAGAAAGAGGAACCGAAAAAGCCCTTTGCGCTCCCACCGGCCCACACGGATATGCGCCGTGTCTATGCCTATCTGGTAAAAACCCGGCGCATCGGCCGGGAGGTGGTCAGCTTCTTTGCAAAGCAGAAACTTCTCTACGAAAGCTGCGAAAAATCTCAGGATGGGACAAAGGAATACCACAACGCGGTGTTTGTGGGCTTGGATGAAAACGGTGTTGCCCGCCATGCCCACAAGCGCGGAATTTACACCTTGGGGCAGGCGTACAAAGGGAATGTAGACGGTTGCAATCCCCGCCACAGCTTTCACTGGCTTGGCGAAAGTGAGCATCTGTATGTTTTTGAAGCGCCGGTGGATCTACTATCGTTTATCACCCTGCATCCGCAGGACTGGCAGCGGCACAGCTATGTGTCCCTCTGCGGTATCGGCGGTCAGGCGATGGTGTGGATGCTGGAGCAGTATCCGCATCTCCGACAAGTGTCGCTATGTCTGGACAACGATGAAGCCGGGCACAAGGCCAGCGAGCGGCTGAACCAGCAGCTTGCGGAACAGGGCTATGAATCGAAGCGACTCATGTCTCAAGGGAAGGACTGGAATGATGATTTAACGGAAGCGGTGCAACAAATGCAGAGCGGTTTTGAAATGCGGATGGCTTAGAAAAAAGGCAGTTCTAAATGGCACTGCCTAAACTATTTTTTCCCGTTTTCATCTTCCGTTATTTCCTCCAGTATCTCGGAGCAGAGCCCGACGCACTCATTGCAGATTGCTTCATGGGTACCGGCAATGATGCGTTCAACCTCCTGCTGACCCTTGCCGCAGAAGCTGCAGTGAATATCCTCGCCATGCTCTTCATACCGGGCGTCATCATATTTTTTGATACGCTCTATTTGTCGTTTCAGCGGCCTTATGTCCTGCAGAAGCGACCACACGCAATCATAATGCACCACGCAGTTCTGGTCAAAGTATTCCGCTTCCAGCCACGGAAATTTTTCCAACCGCATCTTGTAGCGGCTTGCCATTGTTGAGAATCCAACCTTTTTAATGGTGCGCTGGAAAAGAATAAATTTCAGCAGCAGCGCATCCCGAAGCGTTTCATCCGCCAGCATTGACTCATAGCTTTCGATGCTGCCTTGAGCCGCACATTTTTGAATGGAGGATAGCTGCTCCGTGAGCTGTTTATAGAGAAACAGATGATAATCCAATTTGCTGTCAAGCAGTAATAATTCCTTGTCCATTATATGTCCCCTTTATCGATAAACATGGTTTTTATGGATTTATTTTACCACTAAATTGACTGTGAAGAAAGGAGTTTCCCATGCAATCCCAAGTCTACATCTTAATCGCAGCGGCCGCCGTGATGTTTCTCATCATCGGCGGCCTTTCTCTTTTGGCTCATTATTACACACTCAATGGGATCAAATCCCGCACAGTGGGCGACGGCCAACATGGAACGGCGCGCTTTGCCACCAAGCAGGAAATCAAAAGCATTTACAAACACATTCCCTTTCAGGCGGAGCTGTGGCGGAAGGGTCAATGCCTCCCTGCCACAGATGAGCAGGGTATCATCCTCGGCAGCATGGGAGCAAAGAACAAGGTCACGGCGCTGGTGGATACCGACGATGTTCACTGCCTCATGATCGGCGCATCCGGCGTGGGTAAGACAGCGTTTTTCCTGTACCCCAATCTGGAATATGCCTGCGCCAGCGGCATGAGCTTTCTGACCACCGACACCAAGGGGGACCTGTTCCGCAACTACGGCGGCATTGCCCGTGACTATTACGGCTACCATGTGGCTGTCATTGACCTTCGAAATCCCACCCGTTCCGACGGCAACAATATGCTCCAGCTGGTCAACACCTACATGGATGCCTACCTTGCCGATGAAAACAACCTTGTGGCAAAGGCCAAAGCGGAGAAATACGCAAAAATCATCTCCAAAACCATCATCAACGCCAGCGGCGAGAACTATGGGCAAAATCAGTTTTTCTATGATGCCGCCGAGGGACTTCTGTCCTCCATCATTCTGCTGGTTGCGGAATATCTGCCGCCCACCAAAGTAGACGGGAAAAAGGTGGACTGCCGCCATATCATCAGCGTGTTCAAGCTGGTGCAGGATTTGCTGGCCCCCAGTAAGGTAAAGGGCAAAAGTCAGTTCCAGCTCCTCATGGAAAAGCTGCCGCCCGACCACAAGGCCCGCTGGTTTGCGGGAGCCGCCCTCAATTCCGCGGAACAGGCCATGGCGTCGGTACTCTCTACCGTGCTGTCCCGCCTGAATGCCTTTCTCGACTCTGAAATGGAGCAGATACTCTGCTTTGATACAGCCATTGATGCGGAGAAATTCTGCAATGAAAAATCCGCGCTGTTTGTGGTCCTGCCCGAAGAAGATTTGACCAAATATTTTATGGTCAGCTTAATGATTCAGCAGCTCTACCGGGAAATCCTCGCTGTGGCGGATGAAAACGGCGGTAAGCTGAAAAACCGGGTGATGTTCTACTGTGACGAGCTGGGTACACTGCCTGCCATTGAATCGCTGGAGCTGATTTTTTCGGCCAGCCGATCCCGCCGTCTTTCCATGATCCCCATTATCCAGTCCTTTGGTCAGCTTGAAAAAAATTACGGCAAGGAGGGTTCGGAAATTATCGTGGACAACTGCCAGGATACCATCTTCGGCGGATTCGCGCCAAACAGCCAGACTGCCGAGGTGCTGAGTAAGGCGCTGGGCAGCCGTACCGTTATGAGTGGCAGTATCAGCCGTGGCAAAAATGATCCCAGCCAGTCCTTACAGATGATGGAGCGTCCTCTCATGACGCCGGACGAACTGAAATCCATTCCCAAAGGAAACTTTGTCGTCATGAAAACCGGTACTCATCCCATGAGGACAAGACTGCGGCTGTTTCTGGATTGGGGCATCCGCTTCGGAAAGCCCTATACCGTGGCGGAAAAGGCGAACCGCAAAGTAGTGTACGCCGACAAGCAGACGCTGGAGGAAAACATCGTCCGCAAGCACACAGCCTGCCTGATGGTGGATGAGGAAACCGGGGAGCTCCTTGAACTGCCCACCGGCACCGGAGCACTCCATACACCCGTGGCGGAACCGCCCGCAGAGCCACAGAAGCGGCGCAGCCACCTCAGAACGTAAAGGAGCCGATGAACCATGAGCTACTTTAACCACATTTATTCTGCCCCGCCCGATGAGCTCCCCCATCGGGCGAGGGCGGTTTATATTTACCTCCGTGACCGTGCGGGAAAAGGTTCGGATTGCTGGCCTGCGGTCAAGACCATAGCCGCCGACTTGCAGCTCTCCCGCAGCACCGTCAAGCGCGCCCTGAATGATTTGGTGAAGGAAGGGCTTATTGAAAAGGAATCTCGCTACCGGGAGAATGGCAGCAATACCAGCAACCGGCTGATTCTGAAAAAATAGCCCAACTGTAAAAAAGGCGAAAAGACGGATTTCCCGCCAAGGGGATACTCCGTCTGCGAGCTGAACCGAGGTGCGGTTCATGATGGACCCACCAGAACCTCTCACTCTAAGAATATTTATTACAGAAAAAGAACAAACTCATTGTAGGGTTATAGCATATATAAAAATATGCTATTGCTCGCTATTAAAAAACAACATCGGAGTAATATAATAACATATATTCTTGTAGTGTATTGCCCACGGTCGGAGGTGAGAAGATGGATCGAAAGGCACTTGGTATGCGATTGGCCGCCGTGAGAAAAGAGTCCGATTATACCTCGGAAAGACTGGCTCAGGAGTGCGATATCAGCGCCGTATATATCAGGCAGATTGAGGCTGGGAAATATCAGCCCAGCATTTCAACACTGATTAAATTCGGGAATGTCCTTCACCGCTCCCTTGATTATTTTGTGCAGGACAGCATAGAGTGGAATGAGCTGAATACACTGACTGGAATTGCTGAAAAGTGTAAGCACCTAAATCCTGAACAGATCAAAATGGTGGAGCGGATGATAGACGCAATGTATGAGCCTGAAAAGAAATCCTGACAAGGTAGAAAAAGAATCTCAGTGATGAGGTTCTTTTTTTCTGTTCGATGAAGTGTCGGTTCTTTCCCCTTGCTATTCGTAAGGTTGTAGAATATATTTGTATATGCTATATACCTACAAAAAGCAAGGAGAAGATGATCATGACAACAAAAGAAAAAACCAAGCTGATTAAACAGGCAGGAAAGCTCTATACCCTGGGATTGACCGTGGAAAAGCGCAGAGAAAAGCTGCGGCGGTTGGCAGAGAGAAACATACCCTACGATTCGCCGCAGATGGAAGCAGTTAGAACAGGAGCATTTAAAATACAGATCACAGTTTTATGAAAAAGGATGATGATCAATTAGTACATTCGCGGAGGTAAAAGGGACAAAGGCAATAGCAGCTTGAACAAAGTAAAGGCCTATGTCTATAGACAGAGCAGCTATATGCGCCCCGACAAAACTTGCTCAAAGACAGTGCTGCGATAATCCCGTTTTGCTGCGCCTATCCCGAAGCAAAACTTCTGGACAGATGGTGAAGATTCAAGGTTTATAAAAAATAACCAAATTTCAAATTATCATTGACAATTGAGTATTGACTCAATTATAATAAGAATATAGTTGAGTCAATACTCAATTAAGATTTCGAAGGGAGGGTTATTTATGTCTGTCAGAAGCGATGTTTGCGATTGTGATGTTATACATGAAGAAATCGTAAACGCAGTTAAAATAAAAATGCTTTCAGATGACACTTTTAATACTTTGACAAAATTTTTGAAAGTCGTGGGGGATAGCACAAGGGTTAGAATTTTATGGGCATTAGATGCCAATGAAATGTGTGTCTGTGACTTAGCTGTTTTGCTTGGCATGACAAAATCTGCTATATCACATCAGTTACGCACATTGAGAAGAGAAAATCTTGTAAAATTCAGGAAAGACGGCAAGATTGCTTATTATTCTCTCACAGATGATCATGTGAAAATCGTTTTGGAACAAAGCATAAGCCATGTAACAGAATAAAATTTAATTACAGGAGGAAAACTACGATGAAAAAGTCATTCAGATTGGAAGGGTTGGACTGCGCGAACTGCGCGGCGAAAATCGAAAAGGAAGTCAAGGCGTTGGACGGTGTAACGGACGTAACAGTAAACGCTATGACGGCTAAGATGGTTCTTGAGGCTGACGACGGGAAAATGGACGAAATTATTAAGACCGCCGAAAAAATCGTCAAGAAGCATGAACCTCATGTTGTCATGAAAAAGGCGTAACACTCACGACCAAGCATTTCCGGCTTTTGGCATAACGCAACGAGTCGTTATGCCAAAAGCAAAGGTATTTCAGAGAACTAAATTTTTTTGCATTAACAGTTGAGTGCATGCTCAATCATGCTCGTCCCCTTATCTAAGGAGGAGAAAGGAGTTCAACATGAACAAGAAACTTGTAAAAATTATCATAGCCGCAGTCATTTTTGCAATCGGGCTGCTGGTTAAAACAGACATCCTTTGGCTTAAACCCGCTATCTTTATTGCCAGCTATATCGTAGTCGGAACCGATGTAGTGGTAAAGGCTATCAAGAATATCTTTCAAGGCCAGGTTTTTCAGGAAAGCTTTTTAATGACTGTAGCGACCGTTGGCGCGCTTATTATTGGGGAATATCCCGAAGCTGTTGCCGTTATGCTGTTTTATCAGGTTGGCGAGTATTTTCAAAGCTATGCCGTTGCTAAGTCCCGGAAGTCTATCGCAAGCCTGATGGATATACGCCCCGATTACGCAAATGTGAAAAAGGGCGACGAATTGATCAAGACCGACCCGGACGAGGTGGCGATTGGCGATACTATCGTTGTCCGCGCAGGTGAAAGAATCCCGTTGGATGGCAAAGTGCTGGACGGCAATTCAATGATCGACACCTCTGCGCTGACCGGAGAATCCGTTCCGCGCGAAGCCGGCGTCGGCTCGGATGTTTTAAGCGGCTGTATCAATGTGAACGGTGTTCTGACGATTGAGGTCACAAAAGAATTTGGCGAATCGACTGTCAGTAAAATACTTGACCTCGTTGAAAACGCCAGCAGCAAAAAGGCAAACACCGAAAACTTCATTACAAAATTTGCGCGGGTTTATACCCCAATCGTTATGGCTGCCGCGCTTCTAATTGCGATCATCCCGCCGCTGGTAATATCCGACGCTACCTTTGGCGACTGGATATACAGGGCATTGACATTCTTGGTTGTTTCCTGCCCATGCGCGTTGGTTGTTTCCATACCGCTCTCCTTCTTTGGCGGCATTGGCGGTGCGTCAAGGCGCGGTGTTCTTGTCAAAGGCAGTAACTATTTGGAAGCATTGGCGCAGACTGAAATCGTTGTGTTTGACAAAACAGGAACCCTTACAAAAGGTGTGTTCAAGGTTCAAAAGATAAACGCTGTCGGCATTTCCGAAGAAGAATTGCTGGAGCTTACCGCTTATGTTGAGAGTTATTCCAATCATCCCATTTCGCTCTCGTTGAAAGCGGCCTACGGGAAAGATATCGACAATGAAAAAATTATTGATGTTGAGGAAATCGCGGGCCACGGCGTCAGCGCAACGGTTCATGGCCGTAAAGTTTTTGCCGGTAACGTCAAGTTAATGCAAAAAATCGGTGTTGAATATTCGCGGGATGAGATTATAGGAACAACCGTACACGTTGCCATTGACGGTCAATATGCCGGATATATCGTAATTGCCGATGAGGTTAAGGAAGATGCGGCAGAAGCGATAAGGCTGCTCAAAAAAGCAAACATCCATCAGACTGTGATGCTGACGGGCGATGCGAAAAGCGTGGGTGAGAAGGTCGGCAAAGAATTAGGGCTGGATAAGGTCTACACAGAACTGCTTCCCGGAGATAAAGTGGAAAAGGTGGAGGAACTGCTGGCGCAGGCGAAAAAATCGGCAAATGGAAAGCTGGCTTTTGTAGGCGACGGCATTAACGACGCGCCTGTTTTAGCCCGTGCCGACATAGGCATTGCGATGGGCGGATTGGGTTCCGACGCGGCCATCGAAGCCGCCGACGTCGTAATTATGACCGACGAGCCGTCCAAGCTGGCAACAGCAATGAAGATATCTCAGAAGACGCTCCGAATCGCAAAGCAAAACATATGGCTTGCTTTGTCGATAAAATCCATTGTGCTTGTACTCAGCGCGGTTGGGATCGCTACTATGTGGGAAGCCGTGTTTGCGGATGTTGGCGTGACGATCATTGCAGTGCTGAACTCCTTCCGCGCGTTGAATACAAAGAATTTATAATCAGGACGAAAGCCTGTTAAATGGAGGGCGAGGACAAAACAAAACGGTTCGCTGTCACGCTGGACAGCAGACAACAACATACTTTCGCAGCATCCGGCGGGTATTCGTGCAGATGGTAGTGCGCTTGTAGGTGTTTCAGACGCTGATCGCCGAACATCAGTACCTGGCGATATTACTCCGGCAACAAAGCACTGACGGGCTAGCAGGACATCGGCAGTGAAACCAGCAAAAAACGGTATTACTTTGACGCAAACGCCGTGATGATATCCGGCAAGTGGCTTCTGAGCGAAGGTAAGTGGTATTAAATCGATAGTTATGAGGTGGATGAAAAAGGCGTAAGAACAACAAAGTAAGAACAACAAATAAATAAAGCCAAGGGCAAACCCGCTGAAAACCGGGGGCGCAAAGCCGAGGGTCTAAGACGTTTTGGAACGTTATGATAGCCTGGCTGCCAAAAACCGCGCAGGGCGTGCCCTCTCCAACAGAGGGCACGCCCTTGCTCCCTTTTACGGCTTTTGACGGATTATTTGGATATCGGGATACCGGCTTTCGCCTGCCACGGAAGAAAGAGGTATCTCTATGAGTAATAACAGCTACCCTCCCGCACGGAGGTGTAGATAAAGACGGCGCAATCTATCTATTCCTTACTCTACATACACAATTTCATAAGTCTACTTTAAAAAAGTCAGTATTTTGCCAAGGGCAATCTACTGACTTTTTTTATTCGACAAGAAAACCGCTACAGCGACGTGAATTTACAGAATTTAACAATCTGTTTTTATATATAACAGCTATCGTTCCACGCTGCCGTTCCCCTCCGCTTCTGACATTTTGACTCACCATCAAAATTTCAGAAAACGGAGGACAAGCCATATGGCAGAGAAAAAAGAGTATCGAATCAAGGCGCAGGGTCAGCTTGTACCGGTTAGTGAAGAAGTCTATTTTACCTATCACCGCATGAAGCGTCGTGAAACCTATCTGGAGGAAAGGGATACGGCAAACGGCGTCTTTTATTACAGTGCCATGGATACGGCGGAAACTACAGGTGAGGATGGTATTCCAGACCTTGTCTCTCCCCGTGTGGAGGATGTGGTCATGGACAAGCTCATAACGGAAAAGCTCCACAGGTGCCTCGCACAGCTTTCTAAGGAGGAACAGGCTTTAATCTTTGCCCTGTACTTTCAAGGAAAATCTCAGTCGGAATTGGAGCGGGAAACCGGTATCAAGCAACAAACTATCAGCTACCGTGAACGACAGATTCGGCTGAAGCTCAAAAAAATGATAGAAAAGTAAAAATATTTTTTGTAGACCCCCTCACGAAATCGGCTTAGTAGTGAGGGGGTTTTTCTATTCACCCTCATTGCTCTTTGAAAATTTCATATCCGACGACCTGAATACGTTAGCTGACGGACCCCAAAAGGGAAAGCGACTTCGGAGGATGCGCCAAGACCACCTGTAGGACGGCGATGAGAACATGAAAGCGACCATATTCCTTTTATTCTGTTCATGGTTTCTCATTTTCCAACCTATCAAAGACGGCCAAATAAGGTGCAGAGCGGTACCCATCCGACCGAAAAGCGGGCTGTGGCAGCCTGTCTCGCAATGATCCCGTCAGCCTATATTGATACTTCTGTCCAGTCACAGCCCCCCCTTGACCGGGGGACCACGCAATGAGGGCAGCCAGCGGAGATCCCGGTGGAGGTGAGATTCCTATGATGCGGTGAAGCCAGCCGCAGTTCAGGCCGTCGCCTTTTGAGTCCTGCGCAGCAGGATTCTGGTGCTTGGGGAGTAGTGTCAAATTAAGCACAGCAAGAAATCTTAATGTCAGAAGCAATGGGGATCGCCCTGCCTGCGGAGGCTCTCACAGCGAAGCAGATCATACAGGGCGGTCCCTATTTTTGTGCCATTAAGAAACCAAATAATGTCAAACAAGGGAGGTGCAAATTTGAACGCTAACATGCAAACCATCAGCCGAGGCGATATTTTTTATGCCGATTTAAGCCCCGTTATCGGCTCGGAACAAGGGGGCATCCGTCCCGTACTTATCCTGCAAAACGATGTAGGCAACCGCCATAGCCCCACCACCATCGTCTGCGCCATCACTGGCAAGCCCAAAAAGCCTCTGCCCACCCACACGGCCATCGCAGGAACAGGCGGATTATCCAGAGAGTCATTTGCACTTCTGGAGCAGATACGCACCATCGACCGGGTAAGGCTCAAGGAACGGATTGGCAGGCTGGATATGCGGGAAATGAAAAAAATTGACGAAGCACTGGCAATCAGCGTCGGACTTGAACCGGCGTTTTTTTATGAGGGAGGAATACACCATGACACATTCACAGGTATCCGATAATCTGATGTACGCTGCCGCCCTGCAGCAGCTCGAACGGCTTGCAGCCGTCAAGGGCATGACGGACAAGGAACTTGAACAGGTTAAAAAAGACTTGGAACGCAGGCTGCGCCCCACCATCATCGCGCTCTGCTGAGTCCCGGAATTGTTTTCTGAATATTATCAACTATTCAGTAGCTATATGCCCGGAGGTGTGGTAGTGTATGTCGTTGAAAGGAGGGAAAAAAGATGTATCAATCCAATTCAACATCGGCGGTAGCGCCGAAAATCACATTGATACAGGCGAGAAAGCCGGAAATTGCAAAGCTCCGTGTGGCGGCATACGCCCGTGTGAGCAGCGATTCAGAGGATCAGCAGAACTCCTACATCGCACAGGTGGATTATTACACCCGGCACATCGCCGCACAGGACAGCTGGGAGTTGGCGGACATTTATGCCGACGAGGGAATTTCCGGCCTTGTGGCAAGCAAGCGGGATGAATTCAACCGCATGATTCAGGATTGCCGGGACGGAAAGATCGACCGCGTCCTCGTCAAATCCATCTCCCGCTTCGCAAGAAACACCAAAGAATATATCCAGTATGTGCGGGAGCTTCTTCGGCTGGGCATCTCTATCCACTTTGAAAAGGAGAACATCGACACCGGCAAAATGACGTCGGAGCAGATCGCCACCATTTACGGCGCTTTTTCACAGATGGAGTCACAGAACCACTCAAACAATATGCGGATCA
>NZ_DALZQO010000038.1:0-14881 GCF_032017025.1 Hydrogenoanaerobacterium sp. | reverse complement strand
GCCGTGAGGCTGCTCTGGAGATTGACCGAGAGCTTGAACAGCTCCACCGGCACGATGGTAAAAAGGGACACTGCCATAAAGCCCTTGATGGCGTTTAAAGCGGTGTCCTTTATGCTGCCCCGGCCGTGCTGGTACTCAATGCCGGTTTCAAATGCTGACACTACCAGCCCGGTTCCGTACAGCGCCCAAGCCAGATAGGAAAAAAACAGGACGATGGACTGTACCCAGCTCATCTCAAACAGCTCCACGCCCATGTTTCCCATCTGTGCAAAAAAGTCGGCCAGAAAGCCGACCACCTGTCCGTAGAGCCATTCGATGATCTGATCCATCACGGTTCCAAGGACAAAGTCCCATATGAACATTGGATTCTCACCTCTTTCCTGTGGAAATAAAAAAAGGCACACCATGCAATAAAATGCGGTGTGCCTGCGTATCTGGTGGAACGAATTTCAAATAGAGCGCGAAGATTTAGAAAACTTCAAAAACGACTTGACAATCCGCTCGTTCAGAGCTTCAATACCACACAACGGTGGCCGCCGAAATAAGGAAAAGGAGGTCAATTGCGTGGCAGACTACATAAAAATGTATGATTCGCTGTTTAACGATGTGACGGATGCCATTTCGCTGCTTCAGCGTGCGCAGCAAAAGACGGAGGAGCTTTTCATCTCCGGCGATGACGGCGTTATTGTGGAGCTCAAAAGAGATTCCGAGCCTGACGGCAACGATAAATAACAAAGCTCATTTGCAAATAGCAAGGAGAGCGGTTTGCCGCCCTCCTTGTTTTGCTGCTGCAAACGCTTTTTGGGATAAACAAAAAAACGCACCGTGGGTTCATTCACGGTGCGCCTTGGAGCATATTTGTGATTGGTTTTTTAGCTCGCTTAGCCTGACAGGGTCTATATAGTGGGTGGCATAGGCTTTTTCAATATCCTCGCCGCCGCTTTTGGAAAACCGGAGCTTCTTTGCATGTGGGCGGTTTTTCAGTCCCCACTGCTTATAAAAGGTCCATGATTCCTTGAGATTGTTTTTCGCGGCATAGCCTCGGATTTCCCGCATGATAAAAGACAGTTTGGAGAGGTTCACCTTGCAGACACGTTCCAAATAATCCACCTTGCCGAAGCGCCACCGCTCATAATCCTCTTTGGAGAGGATGCTCAAATCCATCAGCACCTGCACGGGCGCTACTATACCGCTCCTTTGGAGCTGCTGATACATGGAGTTATGGATTTTCCCTTGTATATCATTGCTGTTCACCGCATCACCTCCTGCGCATATTTTACTGCAAATTTCTTTGGTATGCCAGACGTTTCCTCTCTTTTGGGGAACAGTTCGTTTCACTACATCCCCAAAATCGTCCAGTCAATGCTTGTATATAGCTGGTGGAAAGATACTGAAAAATATGGTATTCTTTTATATATAATTATATATAATGATTTTTACTGTAACACAGATGCCATAAATAATAAACGCTAAGGGGGTGTATCATGGATACTGCATTAATGCTAAGGATTGCTTCTGAGAAAAACCAGCATTTAGAGAATACTGAAATCTCCAGTTTGCTAAGTGAATCGGTATTAGTCCGAAAGCTCACAACAGATTTTGTGGATCACCCCCTGGGTGCTGTATTTCGAATTATGGGTCTAAGCGAAATCCCACATATTGAAAGATTACCTTACACACAAAAGATGATAGACTATATTAATCGGAACATTGCAACAAAACAAGGATTTTCATGCTTAGGCGGAATTGAAGAAATTGTCCCTTGCTACAACGCGATGCTGCTGGAAGCCTATTGTAGACTTGGACTTGCTGAGAGTAAAGAAGCACAAGCTGCTCTAAGCTGGATAGAACAATATCAGCTTTTTGAACGTAACCAAACTACTTCATGGCCTCATAAAGGTGTATGCAAACATGGCGGATGCCTTGGAAAAACGCCATGTTACATTGGTATTGGTAAAACAGTCCGTGCGCTTACAATCTATTCGGAGTGCGTTAAACATGAAAATCAGAACGTGGAAAAGCTCTTGATACAAGGGACAGGCTATATGCTTCGTCATAAAATGTTTCAGAGGTTATCAGATGGCAAGCCCATCAGCTCTCATATTACAGATATCATGTTTCCGCAAAGTTACGCGCTCTCACTTACAGACTTAACTTATATTGTTGGGAAAAGACAGTTGATGGCAAGTGAAGATAGTTCGGAGTTGTTACACCTCCTTCAGGAGAAACAAATAGCGGAAAACCAGTGGAAGATTGATTATCTATACAGCTATAAAGGCTATGTCGCCTTTGAAAGCAAGCGCAAAACCTCGGAATGGGTTTCAGCATTGTTTTCGATATGGCTATCTAAATCAATGTGAGTATAGTAGCAGGCCGATTTTGCAAGACAGAAATCGGCCTGCTCTTTCGTTACATACCAAGTATCGTCCAGGGTATTCTTGCATAAAGATGGTGAACGTATTTTTGCTTTCATGTGTTAACTCCTCCTATACACGATTGATTGTTTATATATTGCAAGGTAAAACTGGCGGCTTTCTGCCGTCTTTTTTACTCTCGAAATAAAACACCAAAACACATTGACATTCATCTATGTGTTGGCATATAATACACATAGACCATTATCTATGTGAGGTGATTTAATTGAGCAATAAATATGCTGAAAATGTCGGGCTGTTCAAGGCCCTTGCAGACACGAACCGGCTTATGATCGTGGATATGCTATCCTGCGGTGAGCTTTGTGCCTGCAAGATTTTAGAGAAGTTCCATATTACGCAGCCAACCCTTTCTCATCATATGAAAATACTCTGTGATTGCGGTTTGGTAAATGGACGTAAAGAGGGCAAATGGATGTATTATTCACTGAATAGCGAAAAAGTGCAGGACTTCAAAAACTTTTTATGTGCCATTACCATCGACAAAGAGGATTGCATTTGTAAGGAAGGAGAGTGTAATTGTGGGAAAAAATAAACAAAATCAAGGTATCGGCTTTTTTGAGAGGTATCTAACGGTATGGGTGCTACTTTGCATGGCGGTGGGTATCCTAATCGGCAAGTTTTTACCCGCCGTCCCCTCACTCTTAGGTCGGTTTGAGTATGCACAGGTGTCCATTCCGATTGCCATTTTAATATGGCTGATGATTTTTCCCATGATGCTAAAGGTGGATTTCAAGAGCATTAAGAACGTGGGGAAAAATCCAAAAGGACTTTTTGTAACGTGGGTGACAAACTGGCTGATTAAGCCCTTTACCATGTTCGGTATTGCAAGCCTATTTTTCTTTGTGATATTCAAAACGCTCATTCCTGCGGACTTGGCAAAGGACTATCTGGCCGGGGCCATCCTGCTTGGAGCTGCTCCCTGCACGGCGATGGTATTTGTGTGGAGCCATTTGACAAAGGGCGATCCTGCTTACACGGTGGTACAGGTTGCAACCAATGACCTCATTATCCTACCTGCCTTTGCGCCAATCGTAGCTTTCCTGCTTGGCGTAGGAGGCGTTTCCATCCCGTGGGATACGCTTTTGTTATCGGTGGCGCTGTTTGTTGTCGTTCCCCTTGCGGCGGGTATTATCACGAGGACACAGCTTATCAAACACAAAGGCGAGGATTACTTTAATCATACATTCCTGCCGAAATGGAACAACATAACTGTTGCGGGTCTACTTTTGACGCTGATCCTTATTTTCTCGTTTCAGGGTAATGTCATTTTGGAAAACCCGCTGCACATCGTCTTGATTGCCGTGCCGCTAATTATTCAGACCTTCCTAATTTTCTTTATCGCATACTTGGCAAGCAAGGCGCTCAAGCTGCCGCATAACATCGCCGCCCCTGCCGGAATGATCGGTGCATCAAACTTCTTTGAGCTTGCTGTTGCGGTTGCCATCGCCCTGTTTGGCGCACAGTCTCCCGTGGCATTGGCTACCATTGTCGGCGTACTGACCGAAGTGCCAGTAATGCTAATCCTCGTTAAGATTGCAAATAACACGAAAAGGTGGTTTACAGCATGAAGCAGCTTGCCATTGATTTTCTCTACCTCGATTTGAATACCTGTGAGCGGTGCATGGCAACGGATGAAACGCTCAAACAGGCGCTTCATGTCCTATCGGGCGTGTTTGATACGCTTGGGTTCGAAGTCAAGGTCAACACCCTCAATATCTCAACGAGGGAACTTGCGAAAGAATACCGCTTTATAAGCTCCCCAACCATCCGTGTGAACGGCGTGGATATTTGCAGCGAACTTGTGGAAAGCAACTGTGCAGATTGTGGTGATCTTTGCGGTGATAACGTTGACTGCCGGGTGTTCGTCTACGAGGGGCAAAACTACGAACAGCCGCCCGTACCGATGATCGTGGACGGCATCTTAAAGGCCATCTACGGTGGGCAACCTCAAGTAACAGAAGCCTATACGCTGCCAGACAATCTCGAACGATTTTTTACAGGGAAAAGCGGTTGCTGTGATAGCGCCTGTTGCTGTGGTGATGCACCGTCAAACAGTAGTTTAGTGCATAATGAAAAAACAGAAGTATCGCAGGCGTACATTTGCTATTGTAATCACGTTACAGAGAATGACATCATCAATGCCATTCAGAACAAGGGCGCCAAAACTGTTGATGAAGTTATCAAACTGACAGGCGCAATGAAAGACAGCAACTGCGCCGTCAATAATCCCAAAGGTGTATGCTGTTATCCCGATATAGTAAAAATATTCAATCATTATAAGGAGAGTGCTACCATGAAAACAATGTCTATTTACGAACCGGCCATGTGCTGTGAAACCGGCATCTGCGGTATCGGAGTCGATCCCGAACTGCTTCGCATTTCCACCGTGTTCAATAATCTGCAAAAGAACGGCATTACCGCCGCTCGTTTCAACTTGAACAGCGCCCCGCAAGCATTCATCAACAACACCGACATCAACAAGCTCATCATGGGTGATGGCGTGGAGTCTTTACCCGCCACGGTCGTTGACGGAAAAATTGTCAAGACGAAGGCGTACCCCACCAATGCGGAAATCGCAGCATGGCTGGAAATCCCGGTTTCCTATCTGGAGGCGACTGAAACGAAAAAAGCAGATGGCGGGTGCTGCTGTTCGGAGGGCTGCTGCTAATGAAACAATTTGATTTGCAACATCTTAACCTCACAAAATATCTGTTCTATACCGGCAAGGGCGGCGTTGGGAAAACCTCTATCGCCTGCGCCACTGCCGTGACCCTTGCCGACAACGGGAAAAAGGTGCTGCTTGTCAGTACCGATCCTGCTTCTAACTTGCAAGATGTGTTCAGCACCGAGCTTGATGGTAAAGGCGTACCGATTGTGGAAGTACCGGGACTTTTCGTTGCCAACCTTGACCCGATACAAGCTGCGGCGGAGTATAGGGAAAGTGTTGTCGCACCCTATCGTGAAAAGCTGCCGGAATCAGTTATTGTCAACATGGAGGAACAGCTTTCCGGCTCCTGTACGGTGGAAATTGCCGCTTTCAACGAGTTTACGAACTTCATTACGGACGAAACGGCCGCAGAGGAATACGACCATATTATTTTTGATACCGCCCCCACCGGCCACACCCTGCGGATGCTGCAACTGCCGAGCGCATGGAGTAATTTTATCAGCGAAAGCACACATGGGGCATCTTGCCTGGGGCAGCTTTCGGGCCTCGAAGATAAAAAGGAAATGTATAAACAAGCAGTGGCTACTTTAGCAAACGGTCAATTGACAACCCTTGTCCTTGTATCCCGTCCCGAAAGCTCTCCCCTCAAAGAAGCGGAACGGGCTTCAAGTGAACTTGCTGCCTTGGGCGTTGACAATCAACTTTTGATTGTCAACGGCGTACTTTCTTCTTTTGACGATAGCATTTCCGAAAGCCTGTATGCCAAACAACAAAAGGCGCTTGCCGATATGCCTGCCGGGTTAAAAGACATTGCGGCCTACTTTGTGCCGCTGCGCGCCTACAACATCACAGGCATGGAAAACGTTCGAAATCTGCTCCAAAAAGACAGCCTTACCATGAGCGGTGATACCTTAAATACCACCGATATTCCCACGCTTCGCAAAGTCATTGACGATTTGGATGCAAGCGGTAAAAAAGTCATTTTCACGATGGGCAAAGGCGGTGTTGGGAAAACGACGATTGCCGCCGCCATAGCCCTTGGCCTGTCGGCCAAGGGAAAAAAGGTACACCTGACTACCACCGATCCCGCCGCCCACCTAAAGTTTGTCATGGACGAAGCGAGCGGCATTACCATGAGCCATATTGACGAAAAGGAAGAGCTTCGGCGTTATCAGGAAGAAGTGCTGAAAAAAGCGCGGGAAACCATGTCAGAAGATGATGTTGCCTATGTGGAGGAAGATTTGCGCTCTCCTTGCATACAGGAAATCGCCGTGTTCCGCGCCTTTGCCGAAATTGTTGATCGGGCTGAAAATGAGGTTGTCGTCATTGATACGGCACCCACCGGCCATACGCTGTTGCTGCTTGATTCCACGCAGAGCTACCACCGTGAGGTTAAACGTACACAAGGGGACATCCCGGAAGCGGTTAAAAAGCTGCTGCCCCGGCTCCGCAATGCAGATGAAACGGCGGTTATTATCGTGACCCTTGCCGAAACCACGCCTGTTTTTGAAGCCATGCGGTTAGAGGAAGATTTGAAACGTGCGGAGATCGCAACAAGATGGTGGGTGATCAATTCCTCCCTGTACGCCACCGAAACGAGCAATGAGCTTTTGAAAGCCAAAGCAAGCCATGAAGTCGAATGGATCAACAAGGTGGATGAACTTTCCCACGGCTGTTTTGCGGTTATTCGTTGGAGCGCCGAGGATATCCGGGGAGAAAAATTACTCACCCTTTGAGGACGAAAGAAAATGAAAAAGGTTGCATTTATCTGTGTGCATAACTCCTGCCGATCTCAAATTGCAGAGGCCCTTTGCAAGCATTTCGCAGGCGATGTGTTCGAGTGTTATTCCGCCGGAACGGAAACAAAGCCAGAAATCAACCAAGATGCTGTGCGGCTCGTAAAAGAACGCTATGGAATTGACATGGAAAAGGCGCAGTATTCCAAACTGCTGTCCGACATCCCGCCCGTAGACATTGTTGTTACAATGGGCTGCAATGTGGAGTGTCCTTTTCTGCCCTGCAAGCACCGAGAGGATTGGGGGCTGGATGACCCCAGCGGCATGGATGATGTCATATTTCTGGAAACCATATCTCTTATCAGAGACAAAATTTTAAACCTTAAGGAACGCATCCAAAATGAATCGTTATAGGAATGGCTGGCAGACGCTTCGACGCCTGCCGGCCATTTTATTACATCCCAAGTATCTGCCAAATATAGGTCGGCGCCGTCAGGGTGAACACCAAACAGGCGAACAGAATTGCGGGCGCCGCCCACTCAAACTGACCGTGCTTTCGATAGTCGAAGTATGCAGTCCCCAATTTTGCAAAGAAAAACACCGCCAGAATCAGGTCGATGGCGGGGAATACCACCTTGTTGACCACGGTTTTAATCTGGCTGGAGGCGTCGTTCCACGTTCCTTCGATTGCCCCAGCCACATCGCCGTTTGCCGCAAACGCAGTTGTGCTGAACAGCAGGCTTACCATGAGAACGAGCGTGAGCGCCAGTGCGATTTTTTTGTATCTTTTCATAAAATCCACCTTTCTGAAATGAGGAACAAGGCCGCAGGATCGCTCCCGCCGCCTTGTTCTTTTTCTGTGTTATAGACGCATGGTCATATCCATGCCCGGAGTCTGTTGCTCCAAAAGCGGAGCTACCGCAAACACCTGGGGGTTCCGGAAAAACTTCTGGTCGCCCCGGAATCCCTTTTTCAGAGCACTGAATTCCTCCGCTTGCGCAAGGAGCTCAGCGGAACAGCCGGGCGGCAGCTCCTGATTCCAGCGCACCCAATCGCCATTTTGATAGCGCGGTTCCAGCCGAAGGATGACATAGTCCTCCGGTACAAAAGCAGGGTATTTTCGCAGCTGCCCCTGGGTGTCCACGTAAGGATGCCCCTCCTTCATGACGGTCATTTCCATAAGCCGCAGGGTGTCCACAAGAGAGGTGTAGAACCAGCACTCCCGGTCTCCGAACCGCCGGATGCGTCCATCTCGCAAAATTGCGTCCAGCCGCTCCTTTTTCTTGTAGTGGTACAGGCTGCCTTTTGGAACTTCAATCCGTTCATATGCCATCTTCGTCCCTCCCTTACGGCTTGAGGGGACCGGCATGCCAATCCTGCCACAGATTGCCCTTTATGGTCAGGCTGTCGGTCAGGTTGGCGGACAGCATCCCATCGGGCGTCCACGCGTCTATGAGCCATGTATTGACAGTATAGGCGCCGTCCGGCATCCAGATCGGGCTGAAATGGGTGCGATTTTTGTAGGTGGAATAGGGATTTTTCTGAAACTCAAACCGCCCTGTACCCATCCGCTCCAAGAGCCGCCAATAAGTTTCGTAGCCAAATTCGGGAAAATAGCTGACAGCATTCTGCGGCTGGGTCACCGCTGCGCTTTGGTTGGAACTGACACTTCCGGTGACGGTCTGGTTGATGCCGTACCCTGATTTCATGGTTCTTCCGCTGGCGGTAGGATTTTTGCTGTCGCACTGGATGCTCATATCGGCGGTCAGGCTGGCGCTGTAGCGATCCAAATCAAATTCGTACCATCCGTGGTCACACCAATATCCATCATCGTCCTCATCACCGCTGTGCCACACCCAATATTCCTGCCACCACGGTCGCCAGACGCTCCAGTTTGCCGTACTTTTTACCGCCCTGCTGGGGACAGAAGCACGGGAGAAGCTGTCGTTGCGATCATCCGCTACGGGATTGGGCGGCGGGTTCTTATCAAGGTCAACGATTTTCACGTTGAGGGTCGTTTTCGCCGTGCTGCCGGGGCCGGACACTGTCACTTCAATGGTCATGTTCTGCTCGGTATCGGGAGTTCTCCATTTCACCCACGCAAGCTGGCTGTCGCCATCGGGGTAGTAAACATTGCCCACGCTGTAGGTCTGTCCGCCGATGTTGAAGCTGACACGGGTGGGGCTGTCAGGGTCGGACTGACCGCCGCTGACCCGCACCGCCGTGATGACGTCGGTGTTGACCCGGTACTCGTAATCGTAGGCTTCAATCTGCGGCGCCTCCGGCTTTTCCTCAAAACGAACGATGCCAAGCCCGAGGCTGGACTTGATGTCCGCGTTGGTCGCGGCGCTGGTCTTGCTGCCTCCCCACGCGGGATAGCCGAGGTCACTTACCTCCAGAAACATGGCGAGAGGCAGATTTTTGTGGGTGAGGGATACCATGCGTCGCCTTAACAGGCCGCTGGTCTGCTCATCATAGAGCGCTGCCTCGGTGGCAGTGGTAGCAATCATGGTGCCCTCAAACTTGTAGTAGGCGATGGGCTCCAAAAGTATCTTGTACTCACCGCCGATGAGAACATCGTAATTCATGCCTGTGACCTCTGCAATGCGCTTGACCACATATTCGGAACAGAAATATTTCTTGATAGCTTCGATGTTATTGCTACCGTTCGTGCTGATAATGCGGGGCATGGTCTGTCCAGGGTTAATAAATTTATACGGGTCTACACTTGGTACAAGTGTCTGGCCATTCGTATAACTGATTTTACTTTTCACTCCAAAGTGTAGCCGAACATTGCTGGGGGTTTTATTTGTAAAATCTATCGGTGTGGTAACTACCACATGATCGCTCGCGCGAACCACCGTGACACGCACACCTTCGTTGCCGCCGTTCCATGAGTTGGTGCTGGTTCCTTGCCCCATGCCACCACCTCCGCCGTCAATGTTTCCGCTGCCGCCGGTGTCGGCAAAAGCAGGCATCGGGCAGAGCAGACAAAAGATGAGGAACAGCGGCAGGACTCTTAAAAGTAGGTTTTTCATCCTGACCTCCTATACAAAATAAAAAGGCACGGTATCTTTCAACCGTGCCATGGGGTATTTTCTTATTTAGTCCATAATGCCAACCTGCTTGTTGATATCGCCGTCACCATCCACAGTGGTTCCTTGTCCATCCCCAATATCATCGATCCACCCAAAACCCGGCACATAAATCTTGCCATCCTTGGTTTCGCCGCCCTGGGGCTGACTCTCGCTTTTGGGTGTTTCCTTGGGCTGTTCCACCTTGTCATGGTCGACAGCTGTGGGAGGCTCGGCGACCTTTTCGCCGTTAGGCTTTTGCGTAGGGTCTTGGAGCTGTTCCTCGGTATATTCCGGCTTGCTCACATTACCCTGAATGGTCTGTTCGGTGCCGCTGGAAACCGCGCCGTTGTCGGTACTCACCGGCTGACTGGTATCAGGCGGGGTTACGATGACCTCTTTTTCTTTCTCTGTGCTGTCCGGCCCGGACGGGTCTACCGTCACATCGCTTACATCGGAGCTTTGGGACGGGAGGGGCGCATCCACCCGATCTGGCGTCTGGAACCGCTGCCCGATCAGCACTACCAGCACCACACAGAGGGCGAGGCCACCGGCGACGGCCAGCCATTTCTTCATTTTGGGATTCATATTTTTCATAAGAGTATTCTCCTCCTATTTGTTAAATTTTGAGATTTTCCTTGTAATTCACACCCTACCACGAAGTTTTCAAAAAGTCTATCTATATTATAGAAAAACTTTTGAAACCAGTCAAAACCTTGGGGTGTATCCGGCGCTGACCTTGACCTTGATGGTCATGGGCTGCAGCAGCTTCCCGCCAAAGGATACGGGAACCTCCAGCAGGATGGTGCTGTCCGCTTCAAAGCGGGCGGAGGCTTGATCGCCGGAGGCAAGGGGGGCGTTTCGGATGTCCACGTCCAGATTCCACACCTTAAATTCCAGCTTGCCGTCCGGCGTGCGCTTTTCATGGTATCCGCTGCTGTAGTCAAGTCCAAGGATGCCGTCCAACCGGTCATAGATATCGCCGTAATCAAGACTTTCCTCGAAATCCCCGGCATAGGGTTGGTAAGCGCCCGAATAGCCCTCCCGCACACCGTGGTACACGTCATCGTAATTCTCCACCACCGTAGAGATGACCGCTGCCTGCACCGCATCCCGCACACCCTGCGCTATGATCATCAGCCGGAAATATTCAGAAATGCCAGTGAAGATGATGACCAGCGACAGGGTGATTGCGATGATCAGCGGAAAGCCCGCGCCGCCTTTTCCCCTTAGGATTTGCTTGATTTTATCCGTCATTTCCAATAGACCTCGCTCTTTCCCGCCGCGTCCGCCCGCAGCGTAATGGGGAACGAGCCGAAGCCGCCGAACAGTCCGATATTGGTCTGGTAGGTGACCGTTACCGTGACTTCCTCGTTCAGCTGGATTCTGCCGGTTTCAGACCATTCCACGCTGGGAGAAAGCCCTGTCTTTTCCCGCAGGAGCTGTTCCCGGCGGCTGGTTTCGCTGCCCACCTGTCCGGCAATTTCCGCCTCCCGGATCAGCTCCGTGGCAAAGGTGTCCAGCTGCTGCTTTTGGATGTAGACGGGAAACACCTTTACGGCGAGGGCAATGACCAGCATAGCGCACAGCACCAGCACAGCCACGTCAATGTAGCCCTCACCGCGTTTCTTTCTCAGGATTTTTCTTAGCACATGGTCACCCCCTGCTCAAAGGGCCCCTGCTCCCGCCGTGGTTCCGGGTTGTGGTCACTTAAAATACGCCATGCGCCCTTACTGAATTCAGCGGTACAGATTTCCTGCTCCAATAGCTCCTCCGCCGGAACATCTCTGGCAAATTCAGCGCTGCTGGGATTTCCTTTCACACTCTGTCCCGCCAGCAGAAGCTGTGCGGTTTCCGGTGTCAGGTACACATACCCGCCGGGCGTCATCATGTCAAACGATGCATTAGGGTGCGCTTCAATAAATTCCCGCACGGTGACTCTTTCTTCCTCTGCGGAAACAGGCGCATATTCCGGGTCAAGGGTATATTCTGATTCCGATTCGCCCTTGTCCCACAGCGTCCAGAGGGCATGGGTGAGTTCCTCGCTGAAATCAACATTCTGTTCGGATATCCACTGATCCTTTACCACCTCCAGCGGGTTTTCGAAGCGGAGCAGATACTCCATATATTCGGCGGAATAGCTGCCGCTGGATAATTCTCCGTACACAAACTGCGCAGCGGCAATCTCACTCGCCAGCTCCACCAGCTCGGAGGCCGGTTTCTGCCGCCACTCCTTTTGATACCGCGCCATACCGCTGTCCAGCTTTTTGCGCAGAAGCGTCATCATTTCCTGTTCTGTCATTTGGCTTACACCTCCCTTAGAACATCCCGCCGAGGGATGTAATGATTTCATAGACAATAATCGCCATGTAGGTCATAAGAAAGCACATGAGCATGGCAAAGGAAAACACCCGGATTTTCGGCGGTATCTTCATCGCCTGCGCTTTCAGCCGCTGAAGCTCCAGCTGCTTCATGTCGTGAGCCAGCATCTGAAAATAC
The DNA here is from genome assembly GCF_032017025.1 of Hydrogenoanaerobacterium sp. NCBI lineage: Bacteria > Bacillati > Bacillota > Clostridia > Eubacteriales > Oscillospiraceae > Hydrogenoanaerobacterium > Hydrogenoanaerobacterium sp. The sequence continues at coordinate 2,469 of NZ_DALZQO010000038.1, read as the reverse complement.
ATCCCGCCGTCGTCCCCGCGCAGTACGCCGATCAGCCCTCTGGTAATATCCGAAAGCATGGGCGAATTGAACCTTGCCTCAAAACGGGTCAGCGCCGCTTCATAGCTGGAGGAGCGCATATCCGCCGTGAGGATGTCAAGCTCCGCGGCGAAGTCCTCGCCCGCGTTTTTCTTGAAATTTTCCAGCATGGACAGCACATCCCGGCTGGCCTTCAGCTCCTGGGTGATGGTCGCCACGAAACGGGGCAGCTCCTGTTCGATTTTTTCGCGCTTGACTGCCAGCGCCTCATCCGCCTTGCGGATTTCCTTGAAATAGACCAGTATAGCGGCAAACAGCACAATGGGCGCCAGCAGCGGCAGAACAATCAGGCAGGGAATGATGCACAGCCCGATGGCCGCCGCCTTGACAATAGCCGTTGCCATGAACAGCTCCGGCGAGTCGGAAAGTCCCGCTGCCGACAATACATTTGTCATCCGGATTTTCTTGTATTCGTCCATGCGCAGATACCGGGAGAGCCGGACAGCGGCATTTCGCAGCAGGGCATCGGTGGTTTTGGGCTTGGCTTTGGTCTGCTTTCCTGCCGACAGCATCGCCTTTTGGGTGGCGAGAGTGGGCAGATGCAGCAGATCGGCGGCAAGGAAAAAGAGTCCTGCCGATAGGAGGACTCCGAATAAAACAAGATAGATTGTCATGTCCGTCCTCCTATCTTCGATATTCAATGGGCTGGGTGAGCTTGATGACAAACGCCGTGGAAACGAAAATTACGGCGGCGCAGATGGTCAGGATAATCTGCCCCAGCGGGGTGTGCATCAGGGTGTGGTACCAATCCTGATTCAAAAAATACAGAAGCGGGATATTCCCGATGACGAGAATCACCATAACGATGAATTCCTTTCTCGGCTCAAACACCATGGTTTCCAGCTCGCCGTTGACCACCCGCATATCACTGAGCTTACTGACGATTGGGGTCAGAGTGGTTTTGAGGCTGCGGTCGTGCTGGCAGGCAATGAGGGCGTCGCACCACTCATGGAACACCGCGTTATCAATCCTCGTTTTCACATCATGGAGCGCCGCCGTCACATCGGGGTCCACCAGCCGTACACGGGACACAAAGCCCTGAAACACCGACAGCACCGGCGGATTCAGGTACGGGAGGTTTTCCTCCACCGCCGTCAGAATGTCCTCGTTTCTAAGGTAGGCCGTGGTGATGATGGAGAGTGCCGTTTCCAGCTCCGCCGCAATGTCCTTTTTGAAGTGGCTTGCAGTGAGCTTTACCCACCAGAACGGCAGGAGCATACAGCCAGCCGCCATGACAGGAACCAGAAAAAAGTTCGAGAGCATCACGGCGGCCGACGCACCCACGGCAAAGAACAGCAGGGACAAAGCGCACAGCATGGGAAAGCGTGCCGACCGGCCGGTGACCTTGAGGATAGACTGCACCTCGGCAATTTCACGGCGCAGATAGGATTTCTTTTTCCTGCGGGTGGTTTCATTGATTTCGTCCCGGAGGGCTTTCGGCTGATCGGTCAGCCTGCCGAAGATGGCGGTCGTAAATGCCATAGGAGTGAGACCGAGCAAAAGAAAAGAGCCTGCGATCATGCCGATGCAGGCCATTAAAAATATTGTTGTCATGCGGTTTGCGCCTCCTTTTTCCGCAGGCGTTCAATGACCGTCTGCGGCATGCCGTTTTCCAGCAGCCGCTTGGCGAGGCTGTCCGAGATGGTATTGACCTGCGCATGGTGCCCTTCAATGATAAATTTGCCGTCCTCCATGCGGTTTTCCGTAATGACATACTGATACAGCGGGCGGAAATGCCTTGTGCCGTCGGGCAGAATTTCGCATTCCTGAATCTCCATCATGCGGCGCTGCTTGTTTTCCAGCTGCTTGCAGAACACCACAATGGGATAGGCTTCGGTGACATAGTCCATGAGGGTCGCATCGGACATATCCACGGCGCGCTTGCACAGGGACACCATGCGGCGATAGGTGGCTTCGCAGGAATTGGAGTGGATGGTGGTCAGCACCGCCACGCCGGTTCGGGCAGCCTCCTGCGCCGCATTTGCCTCCGCGCCGCGCATCTCGCCCACCACGATAATATCCGGGTTAAAACGGAGGGCATAGTCTAAAAGGTTCGTCTGGTCGATGCGCTGGCGGTCATTATCACTGTCACGGGTCAGGGTATGGATGACCGAATTGACCACTTTTCCGTCCTTTTCTCTGACGAGTGCCAGCTCACGGGAGCCGTTTTCAATGGTATAGATGCGCTTGTTATCCGGAACCGTGGTCAGTACCCAGCCTGCCACGGTGGTTTTGCCGGAGCTGGTGGCGCCCGCCACGCAGACCGAAATCCCGTAGCGAATGCAGAGAGATAAGAAGTCCAGCATGGGGTCGGTTGCCGTTCCGCTCCCCACAAAATCCTCTTTTTTCATGCTCTGCGGGTTGACGATACGGATGGAGGCCGCCACGCCC
>NZ_DALZQO010000037.1:11492-15952 GCF_032017025.1 Hydrogenoanaerobacterium sp. | reverse complement strand
ACACTGCGGTGGTCAGTGCCATGAACGAAATGTTCAGCCAAAAGAGCTTGAAAGCAATTCTGCAGGACAGCATCCGAACAGCCCTTTTGCCGGGAAATGGCGAAACCAGCCTTGCAGCCATCGACAGCAGGCTTTCTCAACTGCGGGAACAGCAGTACCGGCTCCTTCAGCTTGCCGCCGCCGTGGGAGCGGATTCCACCCAATACGATGAGGAACTGAAGAAGGTCAGTATGGAATTCTCCGCACTGGTGGCAAAACGGAGCGAGCTGGAGAAAAATAAGCAGGATACCGAACAGGCGGACGAGCGTGCAGAGCAGCTTGCCGCCGAGCTGGAATCGGCGGACACCGGCATCACTGCCTTTGACGAGGTCACGGTGCGGCAGCTGATCAGCGCCATTACGGTACTCAGCGAAGAAAAACTGCTCATCCGTTTCAAGGACGGAACGGAGATTGAGCAGATCATATAAGGGCAACAGCAATCAGGTGCGGTGAAATATCCTGCACCTGATTTTCTATATCCCATAAGTAGCTGAACATAAATTCAAAGCATATCAGGAGGAATGAAAATGTTTTTCGATTACCAAAAAGCACAGCGGATGAAGGAGCGGTATCCCAGCGGAACCCGCATCCGACTCAATAGTATGGATGACCCCTATGCGCCCATTGCGCCGGGAACGGAAGGAACTGTAAATTTTGTAGATGACATCGGCACGCTTCACTGCACCTTTGACAATGGACGCACCCTCGGTGTCGTTCCCGGAGAGGACAGCTTCTCGGTGCTCTCGCGTCCAGCACCGTCTGAGCCGGAGGCAAGTCCCACTCCGCAGTTCGGCATGAGGATGGAATGAAAGGAGGATGCACCGTGAAACGGATTACGACAGATGAGCTTCGCACCATGACAGACCATGAGGGACTGATTCTTCAAGGCTGCGGCGGGGAGCTTTCAGAATGGGTAAACGGCATCAACGAGCTGCTGACACAGGAAGGAATTCTGCAAAACGGCGATACCTTCAAGGATGTTTTCGCTTTTGAGCATGACGGCTGCACCAATCTGCTGTTTTCTATGGAAAATGTGGATTTGCATATGGGAAAGCTCGCCATATGGCGTTTGCAGTCACACAGTGCTTTCGGCGGCACTTGGCTGAGTGATTATCTTCCCAACCGGCTGGGCGTTCATATGGATGAAGCAACTGCACAACAGGGCGGCGGCCTTGAAATGAAACAAAGCTACTAACAATTCCAAGCATTTCACCGGCGGAGCTTGCTCTGCTGGGTACATAAAAAAACAGGCTCCCACGGAGCCGGAAAGGAGAAACCTATGAAAGCATTGAAAAAAAACAGTGCCCTGTATCTGGAACAGATTGCCTCTGCGGTAGCTGAATGCTATGAAAAAGATGAGAAGCCCTGCAATCGGGCATTGCTGGAGCTTTATACACGGATCGGTCAATGTATCTGCCGTCAGGGAGAAAAAGCGTTTATCCCGCACTTGGCTGAAATGCTCGCTGACCGGTTTCCATCGCTGAAGGGATTCTCTCTTCGCAATCTCCGCAGGATGCGTGACTTTTACCGCACTTATGAAAACAACCCGATTCTTATGGAAAGGGCACAGTCTCTTGGCTGGACACAGAACACCGTGATACTGGAGTACTGCGAAACCGATGCGCAGCGTTCTTTTTATATTGGCCTTGCCGTGGAACGGAACCTTTCCAAACTGGCGCTCATGAAAGCCATTCAGGAGCATGCCTTTGCCGATACCCTCCATGCAGAAAATTGCTCCGAAAAAGTGGAACCCAGCTTTGCCCCTGTAAGCGATAGCTGTCCAGATGAAGCCGTAGACACCACCGAAACCGCTGAAACGGTGTGTGAGCCGTTTGTGACAGCGTGTGAGCCTCCCCGCCAAGGGGATGCTCTGCACCGAAACAATGATAGCGGCTATAGCAAAATCCTCGCAATGCTTCCAACAGTCAGAAGAATGAAAAATATGCGAAAACAGTTCATTTCATGCTGGCAGGATTATTCGTTTCCGAAACGTCCCGTTTCATCAAAAACATTGGCGCAGAAACAAATCATCCATTTAAAGCCGCCGCCCGATATGGTTCAACCGAAGAAGCTCCCGCCGCCTTTTATCAGAAAACAGGGCAGGTATTATCAATGGCAAGTACATCGACCGAAAACAGCCGCATAATTATTTGAACACGGCCATGAAGAGTCTGAGGATTTATGGCATCATAAAATTGGTCATTGCCTGCGGAGAATCCGATTTATTTTGAGGACTGGATGCTCTTTTTTGAGAAAGATAAGAAATCTTTTTTCCACGGTGTCCACATAAAAAAGCCGTGTGTAAGAATGATACCTTACACGCGGCTTTTTTATATTTATCTTTATACCTATGTAATAGATGTATTTACACATCATTTTCTGCAGACATAACCTCGCCTTGTTTCTCACAGCCTATATCTTCACCGATTGGTGGATGAAAAGAGGGCTATCCCGTAAGCTTTCGCTTATTGAGATAACCCTCTTCTTATTACTTAATGGTGATAATGTGTTCTTGCTTTAGTCTTCGTCGGAATCGTCATCATCTTTTTTCAGCTTCAACGCTACCGAGCCAACAATTGCGAGGCAACCAAAAACAGCGAGAATTCTGGATGCTCCGCCGAATTTTGGCAGGTTGCCAAGAGGAAGCTTTGGATCAACAATAGTGACCAAACCATTGGGGAGAGGTGCTAACGGCAGAGCCGGATCGTCAATGGTTACAGTATCATCGGGATTATTGTTATTTCCGTTGCCGCCACCATTGCCGCCGTTACCACCGCTTCCGCCGGTAGAACGTGTATAAGTGATGACCACTTCGTATTGGTAATCGGGGTCATAATCAAAATCACTGGTGTGCACAACAGTTTTAGGTTTGGTAACGATATCCAATGCAGCCTCTTCGTTAGGCAAGGCTTCCGCAGTGGCTTTAGATTCTTCGGCAACGGGCTCTTCGGATTTTGTTTTCTCGATTGCCGCTGTTTCTGCTTTGGACTCTTCTTCTACTGTTGTTTCTTCTCGCACTTCGGGTTCCGTTGCATCAGAGGTGGCTGCTTCCGAAGATGTGTTCTCTTTTGAAGTATTCGCTTCTGTTTCTTCTTTAGACTCTTCGGGCTCCGTTGCATCAGAGGTGGTTACTTCCGAAGATGTATCCCCTTCCGGTGCTTCTTTTGTAAAGGCCGGCTCGATCGTAAATTTCTCATCACCAGCTTTAACTTCTCCGGTTTCCGTTGCTTCTGCATTGGGCTCCTCTGTTTCCGATACATCGGGTTTGGCTGCTTCTAATTCTTCTTTCACAGGAGACTGCTCAGCTGGAAGTTTCTCCTCTTTCAATACAGGAGCCGGAAGAACATCATCTTTTAACGTTCCTCTTACTTCAATTTTAGAGAAAGAATAGCTTTTTCCGCTAAACATTTTGATTCTCTCTGCAAACATTTTTGAAACCTGAACCTTAAATGCCGATCCGTCAGCAGGAATGGTCAGCGCAACCGATGCTCCACTCTGACTGCCATTTCTGCTGCCATTGGTGAAGTACTCATGCGTTACAGGAATGATCACGCTGTTATCGGGAATTTCTTTGTAGTATACTTTGATGACATTTTCATCTTTGGTGATGGTAAAAGGCAACTCGGCTCGGTCTCTGGTATAACCTTCCTGTAGTCCCTTTGCATCCGGAACGGATGTGACCACCGGGTCGGATGCAGGAACGGTAAGTCCTTCAGAAGTTTCAAATGGCTCTGTTTCACCATCGTAGTAGTATTCAATGGTGTAGGAGAGGGTCTGAGTGCTGTCTTTTACATAATAAACCTTAATGATATTGTTTTCTGCGGTTACTTCGAACGGTAACTTTGTGGATGTCGCTTCATCTAGTTTGTAGCCAGCGGGTGTTTTGTCAGGTACGCCGTTGGTGTCAACTATCGGAGTATGATTAGGAACGGTACTATTGTAGTCCCAGCCCTCTTGGTGGTTTCCATCCTTGTAGTATTCTACCTTGTAACCCAGCCTTTGACTTTCATCTTTTACATAGTAAACCTTGATGGTGCTACCGCTTGCAACAGCAGCCGGAATTATTGCAGGGTTGGTGCTTTCGAATTTGTAGCCGGGGTACTTGCCGTTGGAGGTATCTACGGGCTTGACGGTGATGTCGTTCGAAGCGTTGACCCACACCGTTTCTTTCTCGGTGTAGCTATCGGCATCGATCTTAGAGCCGTCTTTGTAGTACTCGACGGTGTAGCTCAACTCCTTGGTCTGTGCTTCATCTTTTACATAGTAGACCTCGATGGTGCTACCGCTTGCAACAGCAGCCGGAATTGTTGCAGGGTTGGTGTTTTTGAACTTGTAGCCGGGATACTTGTTATTGGCTGTATTAACCGGCTTGACGGTGATGTCGTTCGAAGCGTTGACCCACACCGTTTCTTTCTCGGTGT
>NZ_DALZQO010000037.1:0-11392 GCF_032017025.1 Hydrogenoanaerobacterium sp. | reverse complement strand
AGTACTCGACGGTGTAGCTCAACTCCTTGGTCTGTGCTTCATCTTTTACATAGTAAATGTTCTGCACATTCGAACCTGTTGCGGAAATCTGCATGGTTGTCGGCTGACCTACCTTCACTTTGTAACCGGTAGTAACGGTGGGATGAACCGGCAGGTTAAATGTGCCAAGTGGTGCTGTGCCATTCACTGGATTTACCATAATGCCTGGGACCTTGGTTTCTTTTCCATCAATGTAATAGTTAATGATGTAGGGAGCTTCGGTCTGTTTGTAATATGGAATTTTAACAACCTTATTGGGATAAGCTGCGTTAACTACCACAGACTCTGATGTCTGGGTTATCTGACGAATATAGTTGTTCCCAGAAACTGCTATATTGCCCGGATATTGTACCGTATACGTTCTATAAGGTAACGATGTGCTACCATTATTCTGATATTGCTCTGTCTTCATAACCCATGCATCATCAATTTTAGGTGCTACCGTTCCATCCTCATACAAGGGGTCTCCTGCTTTATTCACATAATAATATTGAATCTCAATGGTTCCGGCGTTTAGTGCCGCTGTTGGTACCGGGAAATACCGCACAACAGCATCTCCGTTTACATTGTTGTAAGTCATGGTCGTTGTACCATTGAGGTACAATGCCGAGCCCGATGGAGCTGTCGCTTTTGCCTTTACACGATAGCTAAGCGTAATACCCTCATCACCTGCCGGGAGCTTTTCAAAGTTCCAGTTGATAGCGGTACGACCGCTATATTCCTGCGTATTGAGAGTTGTAGTACTTGCTGTACCCACGCTCGGCGAGCCAAGAGAATCTCCTACCAATTCGAAGTGTAAACCAATGGGGTCTACAACAAAGCAGTTCTGTGCGGCATACGAGATGGAGGCTGCAATGTTTGCAAAAATCTGCGACAGATTAGAGCCGATTGCAGAGTAATACTTACCGCCGCCCTGTGCGCATTTTTCCAATGTGTCTTTTGCCGTGTCGGAGACATCAAAGCCAATTGTGTTAATGACTGCACCTTTTTCGGTGTTTGCAGCCTTTGCAGCATTAATCGCATATCCTGAATTTCGAACGGCCTGAGAAGAACCTGTAGTATAAGGCCGGTTTGCCTCTCCGTCTCCCAGCAGTACGATATAGTTGTTGTTCGTACCGGAAAGTAGACTGGCTGCCGTTACAATACCTTCTCCAATATTCGTTCCGTCACCTTTACTTGGCATTTTAACATCATCTATAGCTTTCAAAATTTCAGCTTTATTATTGGAGAGAATAATGTTTGTTGTAGCATCTCCGGAAAATGAAACAACCCCAATCTTAATATCGGCATTGGTGCTACCTTGCGGCATTAGTTGATTCACAAGCACTTTTGCAGCATCTTTCGCATAGGTTAACCTCTGGCAGCTTTCAATGTGCCAGTGCAAGCGGCCGCAGGCAGACTCTTTCATACTGGTTGATTTGTCAATTACTAAAACAACATTGGCCGCTGGGTTTTTGACAATGTCTTTCCCCTTTACTGTCAACGTAATATCATAAGTGTTAGGCTGCCCGGCAACAGGTACTGCTGATTTAAAAAGCTGAACCGCACCGGGTGCTTCTCCCTGCGGGTCGTTTGCTGGCCGAGAGGTTGGCAGGTCTGTATCGGTCGGAAGATAAGGATTGCCTGCCGAACGTTCCTTAACAACCTGCCCTTGTGTGACTGTGACCGGAGTCTCCGCGGCAAATGCATTCATCGGCGTCATCGTTACCAAAATTAATAATGCTAGGAACATTGAAGTTATTCTTTTTAGTTTCATACTCTACTCTCCTTTTTACTTTGTATGTAATTTTTCTATTTCTCATTTATATACAAATTATCGAAAGAAGGTTTGCTCCAATCGATTATTTCTACCGGTATTTCTTCCTCTTCTGCAAGTGCACTGTCCATCAACTTAATCATCTCCAGTGTGCTGCGGTAGCGCTGTGTTTTCTTCCGCTCAGCCCATGTAATCGTGCCCTGCCAGCTGGAATTCTGCCTGAACTGAACCTGTATAATAAACGTGGCCTTGTCGCCCGTCTTGCTTTCTAACAAAGAATCACTCATATCGTTTTTTGCCTCATTCATAATGCCAATCTCCTGTGGTTTCTTTTTTTCTCCAAAGCTTCTGTAATGGTTATAGGCCTGTGGGTACCCTGTTTGATCACACAGATCATCCATTTTATTGATTAGGCTCATAACGCCTGTAAAAGCAATTGGTTTTTTAAGGTAGCGGTTAAAAATCTCTCCGTGAGGCTCTCCGCTTTCGTTCTTATGGATACAAATCAAAGATTTCATTGCACCATTATGCTGCAAGCTCTGTGCTTCCATCTGCACCAATGTCCCCTTCTTCTTTTGTTATACCTAATTATTCCATAGCACAGTCACAGCACAGTAACAAATAGACGGATTTTGTGCTTTTTCTAAATATTTTTGTTACCAGCTTCACTTTAAAAACTGGTTTGAATGTTTTAAGACAATAGGACAAGCGTTATAGGCAGACAAAAAACAAGAGCCCCGCATGCAACGTATGCGAGGCTCTTGTACTGTTTTGATTTTGTTCGGCTATTTCGCAATCTTTTTTGCCATTAAGTCCGGCGAGGTACTGTGGGAGATTGCGTCTTTTGCGGAGATCGTCCCTTTCTTATACAGGTCAGAAATGCTTGCATCCATACTCATCATCCCCTCCTCCGACGAGGAGAAAACCACCGTTTCTATTTGATGCGTTTTCGATTCTCGGATCATATTGCAGATAGCGCCGTTGCAGAGCATAATCTCAAATGCGGGCACCAGGCCTCCATCTATAGTGGGGAGCAGCTGCTGAGAAACCACCGCCCGCAACGTCATCGAAAGCTGGATTCGGATTTGCCCCTGCTGGCTGGGGGGGAATGCGTCAATAATGCGGTCAATGGTTTTCACCGCACCCACCGTGTGTAGTGTGGAGAAAACCAAGTGCCCCGTTTCCGCCGCAGTCATGGCAATGTTGATGGTCTCGTAGTCGCGCATCTCACCCAACAAAATCACATCGGGCGATTGGCGCAATGCCGCGCGCAGGGCGGTGACGTAGTTTGCCGTATCGGTGGGGATTTCGCGCTGGCTCACAATACTCTTTTTGTGCCCATGCAAATACTCAATCGGGTCCTCCAATGTGATGACATGCGAACTGCGTGTATTATTAATCGAATCAATCAGACATGCGAGCGTAGTGGATTTTCCGCTGCCCGCAGGGCCGGTTACAAGTACCAGCCCCTTTTTGCTGTCGGCAAGGCGCAGCACTGTCTCGGGAATTCCCAATTGCTTTGGGTCGGGCAAACGAAAGGTTACCACACGGATGACCGCTGCCAGCGAACCACGCTGCAAATAGGTGCTTACACGAAAGCGCGAAATCCCTTTGAGCGAAAACGAAAAATCATCATCACCGCACTCAAGAAAATGATTCGGGCTGCGTTCACCCGCCAACTCGTAAATACCCAGAATCAGCTCTCTTGTACTCACCGGGCTAAGCTTTTCCTCCGATTGATCCATAATATTATTGTTGATTTTATAGCAAAGCGGACGCCCCGACACAATAAAAATGTCAGATGCTCCTTTGTCTACCGCATCTTTCAAAACTGAAATCAATTCCACATGTCTTCCCCTTTTGTTAAAAAATCGGCAGGTTGCTTATTCCCGCCACATTCACCTGTTCTTCGCCTTGCCACTGCTGTATCGGCTGCACCTGCCAGCGCAAACGCTGAAGTGGTCCCGTTGGTTTTCCCGCAATATCCAGCTCTGTACCAAGCTCCACATGCAGTTTTTTTTGGTCGTTTATAGGTACATCGTAGCGAAGCACCAAAGAGCCACCTGCAACTTCGTAAGTAAGTTTTATATCAACAAGCTGAAGCTGTGCAAACCAGCCATCGGCACCCGTTCCCTGTAAGGCCTTATGCAGCTTTTGCAGGTACTCTTCCGCTTTTGCATCGGCGGCATAGTATTCGGCGGTTGCCTGTGCCGTTTTTTGTGTAAGCTTATAATCGGCTTTTGCCGAAACCAGAGACAGCGTCGCAAAGGTGGTAAGACAAAGCACCACAAAGATTACTAAAATAGAAGAACTCCCAACGCTGATTCCCGTATTGTTTTTTTCTCTGCCCATACCGCCGCCCCCCTTCTTGCACTTTTTTAACCGATATAGCTGCTAACCTTTACATAATAGAGAAGTTCTTCGCCTTTGTTCATCGCCACATCGGCGTAAAGTATGCCATCTGCGCTAAGTGTTTGGGTTACTTGCAGCTGATAACCTGCCTGCTCTGCCTGCGTGGTGGGGTTCCAGTCTTTGTCGTAGTACACGGCAAGTGCTTCGCCTTGCTGCACCGCACCCAGCCGCAAGGCAAGTTTTTCTCTGTCGCCCTGCGCATTTTTTACAGTTTCTGCCGCCGTTTGCACCTGTACTACCGCCTTGTTCAAGTCTTTGCTTGCAACGCTTGTGAGGTGTGCGCCTACAAACAAATTAACACAAACCGCACTTGTTATGGCAAAAAATAAGATAATTACCACCAACTCCATGAGGAACAAACCGGACTTTGGTGTTCTGTGTACGCTCACACGCTCACCCCTTTTGCACTTCTATTTGATCTCACACCGGAGGTTTATTTTTAATACGGTAGCTTCACCTGCTACATCGGTTGCGAGGAGGTTTAGCATGCCCTGTTCGTCCTGCTCAATCTGCAAATTCTCAAGCTCCATAATGGGTTGCCCGTCGGCGGCTTTTACCTGCGTACCACCAGCCACCATCACCTCGCACAGCTTGCCGCCGCTGCTGTAGATCCAAGTTTGATAGGTGGATTCCCCCACCTTTTGCTCCAAAATCAAGGCATCCGCACCGTCTACCTCGCCAAGCTTTACGCCATTTGCAACATCGTTTTGCCTTATTTTCTCTGCAAGGTAAGCAATGGATGTGCGCGTGTTGTAGTTTTGCGTCATACCGGCCACAGTTTGTTTGTAAACATTTGCCCCGAGCAGCACGACTAGAAGAGCGGATGTTGCAAAAACGCAAAAAAGTGCCAATGTAAACAGCAAATCAACTACATGTCCCTTTTCCTGCTTCATATCCGTCCTCCCTTTCTGCTTGTTCTCAGCCGCTGCTCTTCTGCTGCCCTGCTTCTCGAATGGGAAATACCGCTATCTGCGGCATTAGGTTCGCACCTATGCCCTGATAATGATACACATACTGCTCCCGATCCAGCACCAGCCCGTAGTTTTGTTCCATATAGTCGAGGCTCTTTGGGTATTGCCCCTCCAGTGCATAGCACTGCACCGCCGCGCGTCGAAGCGCCTGCTCAGCAGCCTTCAGGCGCTCCGTATCAGTGGATTTTGAGATGCTGCCTAGCCCCGTCATAAGCAGTGCTACCAATATCGCAAAAAACAGGATTGGCAAAGTTAGCTCACGAACCGCAGTATCATCCCGTTTTTTACGCGAAAAGATATTCACCATATCTGTTTCCTCCTTTTTGCGATGTCAGCCGATTGAGGACATAATCCCCATCAGCGGCAGCATAACAGAAAGCAATATCATGCCGACGATAATAGATAAAACTGCAACCAGTGTTGGCTCCAATACCGAAATGATGTCGGAAATTTTAGTATCTATTTCTTCCTCATAGCGCTGTGCAATCTTTTTCATTACCGTATCCACTGCACCTGTTTTAAAAGCAACGGTGAGCATGCTTGCGTACACGCCCGAAAAAACCTTCATCTGCACCAGCGCATTTGAAAACGAAGCGCCGTCTGCCATAAGCTGTTTGATTCCCACAATTTTTGCTTTGGTTTTTTCATTTTCAATCAGCTCGCCGGCCATGTCAAGCGATTGGTCTGTATCGAGACCGCTCGAAAGCATCAGCGCCATGGCGGATGCAAACCGCCCCGCCGCAATCTTGGCTGAAAGCTTGCGCATAAACGGCAGCCAATCGTAAACGCGGGAAAGTGCAGCCCGACCGTTCTTAGTGCGTCTCATCAAAACCGCAATCAGCAGCAAAACCAGAATGAATCCAACAATCCACATGGAGTAGCGGCTGAGTACCGCACCAAAGTTCATAATACCCTGTGAGAATGCAGACATCTCGCTGCCGAGCTGGCGGAACACCTGATTAAAAATCGGCAGTACCTTTACTACCAGCACCGCAATCACCACCGCCATCATTCCAATCATCACCATGGGGTAAGTCACCGCGTTCTTAATGCTTTTGTTGATCGTTTCGTTTCGCTCGTAGTAAGCACAAAGGGAGTCCATCACCTCATCCAAACGGCCGGAGGTTTCACCGATGCTCACCATGTCCACCACATATTTGGGGAATCTGCCGCATTGCTGCAGCGCAAAAGTGAGCGTTCTGCCTTCCTCTACATGAGAAAGAATCGTTTGCAAAACCTCCTTGCCCCTACCATCCTGAACATCCCCGCTCATGATGGAAATACCCTCCTGCACTGAAATACCCGCTTTGATAATCAAAGCCAGCTGAGCGCAGAAAGCAGAAATCTCACTGGGCGTAAGCTGCCTTTTTTCTTTTTCTAGAGCTACCATACCGTCATTCCTCCTCACAAGCGTGGGCTATATGCCTAATACACAAACATTGCGTTGTAATTGCCGCCGTTGCCGATGTAATTCATAATATCGGGGCTGCTTTTTGCGCTGGATGCAAAGGTAGGATCCATACGCACCCACGAGGTGCCATCAAAGTAGATGATATCGTTAATCCAGCCCACATCGGTGATATAAACGCTGATCCACGCATGATAAACACTGCCTGAGTACCCCACTACCAGCTTGGTGGGGATTCTCTGCGTTCGCAGCATCGTCACCATGACCGCAGCATAATCAAAGCATATTCCCTTCCCTGTACTGATAATGGTATCGACATTGGGTAAGTACCCTGATGTGGCGGTTGCGGCCTTATCAAAATCATAGCTGATATTGTTGACAACATAATTGTAGACCTTTTCAACAACCTCAAGGTCGCTATTGGCAGTGCTTGCAAGCTCCGAACCCAAAGTAACCGTATTGCAGCCCGACCAGAAATTTACGTATTGGTTGGGATACAGGTATGGAAGCAGGCCACTTCTCAGCGTAACCTGAAGATACTCGCCACATGCCAACGCGTACTGGTTGCCCGAAACATTTTCGAACACATTCAGCGTATAGCCGCCACTGCCTGCTGTGAGGGGAAAGGTTTCGTAGCTGCCGCTTGCATTCAAATTGTAAGTATAGGTAGTACCGCCGTCGCGCGTGAGCTGAAGCTTTACGTTGGAATTGCTGCCAAGATAGCGAACCATCACGTAGCCCTCGGCAGTGTTGGAGGCATCAATCTCTGCCAGGCTGTTGCCCAAAACGCTTGTCCCATCGGCAGACGGCACAAGCACCTGCGCGGTGGAATCCCTCACACCGGTAGGTGCCGACGGTTCAGAGGATGCAGGCGGGTCGGACGGTTCAATGGTTGTAGCAGACGGCGCCCGAACGCTTTCCGGTTCGCTTATGCTGTCTGCCGGTTTGCTCTCGCTGCTTTCAGCCGTACTGTGTGCCGAGCCGGACGACGATTCTTCACCGGATGAAACAGATGAACTTATTTCACTGCTTACAGAAGGCACACCAACCGCAGCGGAATCACCGCAGCCTATCAGCATAAAAAACAGACAGCCTACAATGAAAACCGCCAAAGCACGGTGGTAATTGCGGTAGCGTTTCATTTCAGGCTGTCCCTCCATTCTGTCAAATCTAAAAAAGTCTATTCCTCACCCGAGGCTGTTTTGTCTTGCTGTGCTGCTTTGGATGCTTCCTCGTCCGGGCTGTTTTGCAGGTCTGCATCCCAAGATTTTGCATCGCGTTCCCAAGCAAACGGTTTTTCCATTCCCTCCACCCATGGCCGATAGGAATAATCTTCGGTATAAGGCACAGTTGCTTTCAGCTGTGCCCGCACTACAATACGCTGGCGCGTTGTGCCGATTGGCGTACAGGAAATCAGCGTCAAACACTCGAACCCCTGCCCGTAGATGGGCCCCCAATCGGATGGTTCGATAATTTTGGTGTCTTTATATTCATACACATAGATGTTATTGTTGTAAACCAAATAACATAAATCCCCGGCCGTGAGCTTATGGATAAAATAGAAGTGCGCACCCTTGATGTCGCGGTGCCCGCCGATGCTCACATTGTGGTTTTCTCCGCCCGGGAGCTGTGCATAATCGAACAGCCCGGGGCTGATATCAAGGTACTCATTGCTGACACCCGCCTGAACCGCTGTATCCACGCCCATGCGCGGAATTTTTAGTACCATCTGCCCCGACTGGTAATTGGCGCGCTCTTGGGTGATGTAAAGCTTGTCTTTTAAATATTCCTCATCATAAAGTGGTTCGTCGGCTGATGACGATTCTGTGGGTTGCACCGGAACAGGCTGTATAGGTTCAGATTCCGTCGGTACCGGTGGTAGCATAGATTTTATGCTGAGCGCCAGCAAGCAAACTCCGATTATCAAAAGAATAGCGGAAGCCAGCTTTCGTTTCTTTAACGTACCGTTTTTTTTCTTTGGCCCTCGCCCACACTCGTTATGATCGAAACTCTCCAGTTGCTCCACCTCGCTTCAGTTTGTTGGATATAGCTTTTCTGTCACTCACCGTTATTTAAAATATTCGATGCGTACTGCGTCAACAGCTATCATACAGTCCCGCCATCTTTGATTTCACCTGTATAAAACTACACATTACGTGCTAAGCTCTTAGCTTAATTATATCTGTTTTTTTCTAAAAAGGAAGAAGATTCTAATTATCTTTATTTTTTTGTAAATTATTGTTAATTGTTTTCAAAAAATGATATAATAAAAATAAATATTAGTGAAAAATAGAGATACGATTGGAGTGCTCTTTATGCCGCAAAATGAACGAACTAACACAGCAGATACCGAGCAGATTCAAATTTCTATGCTTGGCAGTTTTCAACTGCGCTGCGGCGATAAGATTGTAGAAGACAGCGGCAGCCGTGCACGTCAGCTATGGAATGTACTCGAGTACTTAATCGCATTTCGCAACAAAGATATTTCTCATTCTGAACTGCTTGAGACACTTTGGCCGAACGACGAAACCGATAACTTTGCCAATACCCTAAAAAGCCTCATTTACCGCATTCGCACCACCTTGAACAATTCCGGCATTCCGCTTGCTAAAGACATGATTGTTTATAAGCGTGGCGTATACAGCTGGAATAACAGCCTGAATACCGTGGTGGACTGTGAGGTGTTCGAGGCTTTGGTAAAACAGGCCTCTAACATCAACTTGTCTTCCAATGAGCGCATTGAACTCTATCTGAACGCAATTCAGCTTTACAAAGGGGATTTTCTACCCAACTCCGCATACGAGGCATGGGTAATACCTCTTTCGACTTACTACCATAACCTCTATATAAAATGTGTTCGCGACGCTGTCGCCCTGCTCAAGGAATTTAGCCGCTACGATGAGATTATCACCATTTGCGAAGCGGCGATTATCATCGATCCGTTCGAGGAACCTGTACATCAATCCCTGATTCATGCCTGGGTGATGCTGGGCAATTCGCAAAAAGCTCTTGCTCATTATGAATATGTCACCCAGCTTTTTTACCGCGAGTTGGGTGTAAAGCCATCGGAGCACCTGCGCAGTGCCTACCGCGATATTATTAAAACGGTAAGCCATGTAGAAACCGACATTGAGATTATAAAAGAAGACCTGCGCGAGGCCAGCCAAACCACCGGGGCATTCTACTGTGAATATGAAGTTTTTAAAAATATGTATCAGTTAGAGGCGCGTTCTACATCCAGAACAGGCCGAACCGTATTCATCGCCCTGCTTACCGTTACGACTGAAAATCAGCAAACCCCCGACATCAAGCTGCTAAATTTTGGCATGGAAAGGCTGCTTGAAACGATTTGCAACAGTCTACGGCGCGGCGATGTAATCGCACGCTTTAGCGCCACCCAGTATGTATTAATGCTCCCTTCGCTCACCTATGAGAACGGGCAGATGGTTTTAAAGCGCATCATAAAACAGTTTAAAAAGAGCAATTCCCACGTGCCGCTGGTAATTTGCAGCAATCTGCAGCCGCTCGATCCGGTTTCCCCTTAGTAAAAAAAAATTTTATTTGGTTAATTGTTTGCTGCCTCAGCTTATAACAAGGCAATTTTATTCTTTACGGAGGTCGAAATGTATGGCATGGAGTGAAACTTATAGCCTACAAAAGCAACCCACAACTATGGAAATCAGCCGCTTTATCAGCAGCCCCTTATGGGATGAGCTCTGTAGATTTATTGAAGAGCAATACCATGTTTCGCCAAATATTGCGTACAGTAAATGCTCTATGGCCCCCGGGTGGAATGTGAAGTACAAAAAGGGCGGTAAATCCATCTGCACCTTGTACCCAAGCGAAGGCTGTTTTTCCTGCCTTGTTGTAATTCAAGATAAACAGCAGGTGGAGGCAGAGTTTATGCTCATGGGTTTTGATCGGCATGTTCAGGATATTTATCAAAAAACCAAGTCGGGTATGGGCGGCAAATGGCTGATGATTGACGTTACAAGTGAAAAGATATTAGCCGATTTAAAGGATTTGATTTACCTTAGAATGAAGCAAAGCGATAAGCATTTGTGCCGTTGATGATTCGACCCGACGAATAAGCAAAACACCTATCATGTTAAAGCAGGGCAACCATGAAATGTTGCCCTGCTTTTTTGTTGTTCGCAAAGGAAAGATATTTTGCTATGTTAACTATTCCCGCAAAAATTGAATATAAAAAAGGAACGTACGGTACCGCTAAATACCGTCTGTTCCCTTTTGGTTTTGATAAGAGTATCGCTGAATCGTATTACAGTTCTTTTTTATGTGCGTGCTCCTTAATCTTGTCAAAGGTTTGCTGACTGATCACATGCTCCATGCGGCATGCGTCAGCAGAGGCAACCGATTCTTCCACACCCAGTGCAATGAGATATTTTGTCAGCAGCTGATGGCGCTCATAAATGTTGCTGGCAATCGCGTAACCCGATTCGGTCAGCTCGATCAGCCCGCTTTTATCCATTGTGACATAGCCGTTTTCTCGCAGTAAACTCATCGCCCGGCTGATACTGGGCTTGGTAAAATCCATCTCGGCTGCAATATCAATGGAACGAACCGCTCCGTGTTTGTTTTTTAGAATAAGGATGGTTTCGAGATAGTTTTCACCCGATTCCTGGATTTTCATGATTTTCATTCCTCCTAATGCAGCACTGGTTTTCATTTGCGGTATAATTGCCCTTCTTCGGCGGTTGCCGCGGAAGCGGCGAGCCGAAGGGGATTAGAACGAGTCAAGACCACCCCTAAAAGGGGTGGCTTGCACGAGCCCTATAAGGGCTTAAT
>NZ_DALZQO010000036.1:0-22022 GCF_032017025.1 Hydrogenoanaerobacterium sp. | reverse complement strand
GCTCACCTCCCGGATTGTGTGTTGGGAATCCAAGACAGGTTAGTTGCCGTAGATGATGCTGTCCAGCATAATCAGCTCATCCAGCTCCGCAAGGCACACGCCGCTTTGGGCCAGCACGGCGAGAATACCGGGCGGCACATCGGTAATATCCTGCTGGATATCGGCCTCCACCACCGTGATTTCGCCGCTGTCCTCGTCCGTATAGGCTTCCAGCTTGGCGTCGGCGGGGATACCCGCTTCCTCCAGCAGATAGCCGGGGATGCGGACAGTCTGGCTTTCATCCAGCAGATCATGGCAGAGAGAGCAAGCGGAAACGCATCCGGCAGGGCAGTCATCTGCGCAGCCCTCGCCGCAGTTGTCGCACAGTCCGCAGGCGGAGGCGAGAACGACGGTCAGATCGGCGGCAAGGGCGCTGAGACTCTGGATGGCGTTCGCCACCTCCAGCGCCGTCATTTTGTCCTTCATAAATACAAGGGCGTTCTGTCCGGCATGAAGCTCCAGCGTATCCTTGTCGGTGAAGCCGGACCGTTCACAGGCATCGGCCGGTAGGCCGATTTGGGGCATTTGATTCTTTTTCATAAAAAAGGGTTCCTCCAATCAAGTATTAATTTTGTTTTTCACGCAAGGCTGTGCCAAGGGCGCTTTTTCTACTCCATGAAGCCTCCTTCCCCAAACAGATTCAGCTGTGATGGGGCGTTTTTCTCACGCTCATGCAGATCGTAGTTGGCAATGAGGATTTCAGGAAACTGCGCCCCATTGTCATAACGCTGCTTGATGTTGTTAATGCGGGTAAAGGCTTCCGTCTGGATGCCCGGTGCGTCATAGAGGCTGCGGATAAATTCACAGTCGTTGTAGGACAGCAGAAATTTGCCGCCGATCTGCAGCAGGGCATCCCGCAGGCGGATATGGTCTTTTTCCGTGAAGCCGTCCTCGCCCACGTTTTTGTAATAGCTTTCGGTTTCAAAATACGGCGGGTCGCAGTAGAAAAAGCTGACAGGGCGGTCATACTGCCCGATGAGCTTCTCAAAGTCCTTGTTTTCGATGACCACCTTGGCAAGCCGCCGGTGGGCTTGCTCGATGAGAGGGAAATTGCTGCGGATATCATGGGGCTGGCTACCGTAGCTGGTTAGCCCCGACGCATAGCTGTAGCGGATAAGCTGGTAAACCCACGCCGCTTTTTGCACATCCGATGCGGGAGAATCGCGGGCGAGGGCGTTTTTCACAAGCTCGAAATCCGCGCGGGAGTTGAGGCAGTAGGCAAGCGCCGCCATTAGCTCCTGCGGCTTCTCCCGCACACAGCGGTAGAGGTTCACCAGCAGACCGTTGAAGTCATTGTAGACCTCAAAATCGTTGCCGGGCAGCTTGTGGAAAAGCACCCAGCCGCCTCCGCCGAACACCTCAATGTACCGCTCATAATAGAGGGGAAACAGGGTGACAATCAGCTCACGCAAGGATTTCTTGCCGCCGATCCAGGACATGAAGCTGTTCAGGAGTCATCACCTCCTTCCAGCGGCAGACGTATCTGCGTATCGTCAAAGGCTGCAAGGGAACGCCGAAGGCCGGTGATGGCAGCACTGATTCCGCTGATGCGGTTTCTCATATGCCGGATGGTCAGGCGTACCTCGGCTTCGGTTTTCGCGTAAAAGTACCCGTTCTGGTCGCTGGCAATGGGAACACCCTCCCGGCGCAGGGCATTGACCTGATCCCGCAGCTCCTTGCCGGAAACGTGGAAGGTACATTCCAGCTCACGGCTGATGACCGCGTTTTCCGCACCGCGGTGATACCGGCGCAGATGCTCTGCAAGCTGTTCTTTCTGCATGGGTCCTCCTTTCCGGCCGTTTCCCCGGAAAGAAAGGCAAAAAGGGCGCAAAGAGAACAGGGCCGCCTCCTGTATGGGGAAACGGCCCTGTTTTGATGTTGGGTCTAAAAAAGCGCAGGCATCTTTGCCTGCGCTACTTGATTATGCCAAGCTCTCTTAACACTGCCACGCAGTCCTTGGCGCCCTGAATGTACAGATGCTTTTGAAACGTTACCTCTAAATCCGAATTTTGACTCAGATAATACTCAATTCTGTCTTTTATACCTTGACTGATTTCAAAGCTGTTCTGGATGCTGTCACTGAGCGAAATTAGTTCCTGTGCCAGTTTCTCCGCCTGAGGGTCTGATTCACGCAGGGCGGAATATACAAGCTGAAACCGCTCCGCCAGAGCCATATCCAGCAAGTCCATGAGCTTCTCGTCCATCTTCTTCGCCTCCCTTCAGCACAACACAATGCCACAGCTTCATGAGAATAGCTATACCAAAACCCAACAAAGATTTGCTATTTCATTTCCATGCCAAGACTCTGTCCGGGGCGGTTGAGGCATTGGTCCACCGTCATGCCGTTCTGCGGCTCCAGCAGCCCGTATTCGGTTTCGGCAGTGGCACGCTGCTCCAAAAGATACCGCCCGTAGTTATCCAGATTACAGAACAGGCTCAGTCCGTTATCACCTGCCAAAGAAAGCATTCGCTGGATTTCCACTTTTGCGTACTCAGCGGGAGAGGCAGTATCAGTCAAAAGCTCAAATTCCTCTGTCATAAACGCAAGGTCAAGGGCTTCTTCCAAAGATATATCACCGGGAGCTTCCGCCAGCATTGCCTTGTAGGTCAGCAGATGGTTGTCCGTTTCAAGCTGCCGGAGCTGCTCTGCCAGCTCATTCACCAGCCCATAGCAGTCGCCCTCAGATGCATACAGAACGTCGCTGATTTTTTCAGTGAGGCTTGGCGCCATGCAGTCCTCCGCCGAAAATGCACATTCCTCCGGGGAGGCGGCTCCGACAGCATCAACCGCCTGCAAAAGCGCCGCATCCCCGGCAGGGAGCTTGAGGAAGACAACCGTTTCGTTGTCATAGGCGGGATCATTAAAATGCCCCTTGGTTACTTGGAGAAGCACGGCATAATCCGGCTTGTCAAGGGTTCTGGTATCGACGCTGTGGTATTCGGAGGCAATCTCGCCGTTCTGCACTACATAGCCATGGGGCGTGAACACGCCGCCCTCACCCTCGCGCATCTCTCTGCCGATTTTGGCGAAGTCCAGATATTCGTAGACTTCATCCGATACCCTTTCCAGTGCCGGTACAAAATCATTATCCGCATAAAATTTGCCGAGAGACGGATCGTCATGAGCTTCATAGGCAATCTGGCAATGCTCGGTGCTGTGTGTCATATTGATGAGCCGCTCCACTGATATGGGAGCGTATTGAGTCTGAACGGCATCCATCATCACCATGCCCTCGAAGCAGTCCAGTTCCCATGCACTTAGGGAAGACAGCCGCTGGGCGAGGTGATTCAGCTCATACAGATTGATATCGGGGGCGATAAATTGCGGCAGATAGTCCAGCTTGCAGCTTAAAACCTCCGCGGAATAGACGGTATCTCCGGTAATTCTTGCTTTTTCCAACGCATCCGCCAGCTCATAGGGTGTGGCGGGGAGTGCGATTTGTGCCGACGGATTTGCACCGGAAGGGTTCCACCGGCTGAGTTCTACTTCAAAGATTTTTCCTTTATCCAAGTGTCATTCCTCCCATCTTCACGCCTGACTCATCTGGATTGGATAATTCGGATGCGAGAGTGATTTTGTGCTCATCACAGAAGTCTGCGAGAGTCAGGGACTCACCGAGGAAATTGATGTTGTCCCGCAGCCTGCGGAAACCCTCCTTGGAGATAGTGACCGGCTCCGGTGTCAAAACGGCTCCGGCGTGGTTAACGGTAACCTTATTTTCTATGCTCACCGGCCTGCCTGGATCATAGTCGGAGCCGCGCAAATCGTAGCAGTAAAAGCCCACCGGCACCGTGGTTCGGTCGATGCGGGAATTGGTGAAAAGTGCTGGCTTTCCAAACAATTCTATGTGTTCATATTCTTCTTTTCTGGCGTTAACGCTCATTTGAATACCTCCCTGTAAATATTGGTTTGTGATTACACAAAAACAGCTCCGTCGCACCACTTTTTCATGGCGTTATACAGCAGCAGTACCTTGATTTGATCGGATACCTCTTTGTTAAATCAGTTTCCATGTTTCATCTTGCACCTTCCTTGCGTTTTGCAGTTTTTTGCATATCCGTTCTAAGGCAATCTCCCTCAGCGCTGTAGCAGATGAAGCCGTGGGACGGGTATGGGCAGCCGCCACAGCTTTGAAATGGACCGCATGGCCGTTCAGCCGGGGGTATTCTACCTACAGTGGAGAGATTGTTTGAATCGTAGCAGGCGGTTTGTTTATTTCTTTTATAGTGTACCAGCATGACCTTTCCTTTCCAGAAAACAAAAAAGCCGGAGAATAAAAGTGCATTCCTGCACTCCGATTCTCCGGCCTTCTAATGCTTTCAAATTTAATGTGATTTTGGTGTATATATAAAAAAAGGGCGCTAACTTTATCGGCTTTCATTCAGCCTTAAAAATCGGAGCCCTTTTTGATTTCAGCTTGTTCATCTGATTGTATTTTGAGTGGCGCCCTTTTTCATTTCGCTCTGTACTAAAAAGGGCGCTGCTCATGAATGTTTTTACTTGTAGGTTTGAGTCCTGTCAGAGTGAAGCTTTTACCCCAATAAATCTACGAAAAAAGAGCTTCCACTTTTCATCGTGGAAGCTCTTGAAAGGCTTGGATTTACTGGCTTTGTAAGCAATAAATCTTTTTTACCTTTTGTTTTTGGAGCAGGCAACGAGAATCGAACTCGCAACCTCAGCTTGGGAAGCTGATGTTTTACCATTAAACTATGCCTGCAATTGCATTAACTATTATCCTATTTTTTACACAAAAAGTCAACCCAAAATTGTAAAAAACTTTTACATCATAAAAAATCCTCCGGAAAGCCGGAGGAGCACTTAAAACAGATCCATTTTGTTGTCTGCCAGACGCTGCACATATTGCTGCATCTGCTCTTTGGATTGTATCACATGAGTGTGATCAATGATCTGCTGCTGCTGATCAGGTGAGAGCGTTGCAAAATGATTCATTGCGTCAATATTTTTTGCCAGCGCCATGCCCAGTCCCATTGGCATTTGAGAACCGTTTGCGTAATTTTTCATTTCATCACCTCGGCATTAGTGTTTGCAAAAATCGATGAATTAAACTCGAAAAACAAGAAAATAAAGATTGCTTGTAGCTTTGCTTTTAATTGCTGAAGTTGCGCTTGTGTATAAAATCAGGTATAATAATTGTTCGTGCAATTTTTTTATATGAAAGGGAAATCTACTACATATGAGCGATATTAAAGACATTTACAACAAAGATATTTACACTCCGTTTTTAAGCTATTGCGAAAAATCTCGATACAAAACGATGCAAGATTTGGCTAAATGCCCTTTCCATCTATTGAGTCAGCAGCCTGATATTTCACCGCTGCTATCCAGCAGAATTAGAACAGTGTTCAATACCTATCTTAAAGCAAATCCATCTGAATTTTCAGCTGCTAAGGCGAGAATGGGCACAAAAACTGCCCCAGCCATGTCTGATGTACAGCTTCAGATTGCGCTTGAACAGTATTTTCAAGAAAATGCAAAACGGATTGTGGTGGCTGCTGAGGCTGTAAAAGCGGTAAATGGGCGGGCGAAGCGTGCGGATGTGGTTCGCATTTTGGAGCAGGCATCGTGGTGCCAGACAGTAGATAAAGGAACATTTTATTATACAGGGCTGAAATAAGAAACAATATAAATATAGGAGGATGCGAACTTCAAGCATTTAAGTTTTAACACCTACAAATTCAAAACCGGTGTTTTTACTGTACAAATCAAATACAATATGATTACCTTCCTTCAGTACAAAGTGCGCTGTACAGGAATTGTTTTCGTGGATTGTCCTTGTCATACCGCCTTGACTGGGTGCGTAAAGCGCGTGAGCATCCTTACCATCTGTTTTAATCGTCAGCAGGTACCGTCCTTGCTTTATAACGAGCAGCTTTCCGTCACAGCGCAACACCTTTGCACCGTTATAAGTGGCGAACCGATATTCACGGCCTTTATAGTACACAACGCAAATGCAGCCCTGAAATGTAAAGCCAAGGAACGGAATATCCGCTACAGAAGCAAAAATGCAACATCTTTTAATTGAAAAATCATTGCTTTGAACCCATGTATAGCGTTTGGGGAACGAGCTTCCCCAGTCTTTTTCAATGTACCCCACACCGCCTGTGAATTTGGTGCTTTTGTTATTAATTAAAATCTCGCCGGTCAATGTGTGGTACAGGCTTATAATTCCGTGGTTGCATTCCATAAATGGGAACACGCTGAATACACCCATAATATCGTATAGAATAGGGGTAAACTGTCCGTATCGGATTGTTCCGGTGCAGGTAAATTTACTGCTCCTGATGTCCAATCGGATACCCTTGTTGCTAAAAAAATTGTTTCCAATCTGTATTTCAAGTCGGTTTCTGTTTACCCGAAACTGGGAATAGCAATATTCAATATGATAGGAGCCAGTATTGGTGATAATTTGAAGATGAGCTGCCCTGTGCCCGTTTTCATCTATACTGATGCTCGGAATAAACGCTATGGTTTCATCGCCTATCTGATGCTTAAAGTACCATCCCTCAAAAAACTTTGACTTTTTGCAAAGCCCATGAAAATTAATCATAGTAATCCCTTCCCCAATGCACATGAAATCAATATTTTTGTATTCTGTCGTTGCAGCATCTATTGGTAAGGTTTGATATTTCACAGCTATTTATGCAAGATTTAGCTGCAATCTAAAGAAAACAGGGAAGAGCAGGCAGAAGCCTTACACGAAAGAACAGGAGATAATACTGCACGGTATTATCTCCTGTTCTTTTCATCCGATAATAGATCAAGATTTACTTATAAGGAAAAAGATGGTATCATAGCTTTGTAAGGTTGTAAAATTTTTACATCTACCATAATCTTATTGAATACTGTAACGCTTTAACAGAAGCAAAACAGGCGGGAGGAAAGCGATGACTAATAAGCTGAAATTTATTGGTAAAGTAACTGTGGTTCATATGTTCACTTACATACTATGCGGCATGGTTTTCTCTAGTGTTTTTAATTACAATGAGCTGTTTGCACTAGGCAATGCAAAGTATTTTATGAGGGGTATGGGTGCAGTCAGTTCGCTGATTGGCCCTGTATTGCAGGTGCTTCGAGGAGTTCTTTTTGGCTTAGCGCTGCTGCTGTTTCAAGACAGCTTTATGGGCAAAAAAAATGGATGGTTAAAGCTATGGGCTATTATACTCGTGATTGGCATTATCAATACGCCCGGGCCAGCGCCGTGTTCTATTGAGGGCATTATCTATACACAATTACCATTGGAATTTCACCTGAAAGGCGCACCGGAGATTATAGTTCAAACATTACTTTTCTCATGGCTCGTAACAAGGGAATCCAGTAATGCAAGATTGAAGTTATCCCTTTACATGAAACGCTCCTTGACCGTTGCTGCCATTGCAGGTGTAGGCTTCTCACTATCGGGAATTGTTTTAGCGCTTATTATAGGAGCGGATTTTATGGCCGGTGCAACAGATTTAGGGGCATTTGCAGTGATGTTCTTAGCGCTTATAGTGGTGTTTTTTGCAACGAGGTGGAAGCTGAACCATAAGAACAGGGGAGTATCAATTGTATATTACGGTGTTTGCTATGCTGCTTTAGCGGTTTTACCTACCCTATACAACTTTGCAACAAACTCGCAGTTTAAATCTTATTTGTCATTGGCAATCAGTGGCATCCCTGTCTTGATCATTGCACTGTATCTAAATGTTTCTCATATAAGAAAATAGAAAAAGAATGAGCAGGGCTATGTAAAAATAGTTTTGCTCATTCTTTTTATTGATGATTGTTATTTTAAAAAACAAAAGCAAAGCAGGGAGGAGTTTATTTTACAAAAATAGTGGCAGGATAAATACGTACAAGTACGGTGAAAAGAAGGTGGTGCGAACTAGATGAGTTTTTTAAAGCTGCAAAAATCAATCCTGCCCTTGATCCTCTCTGTTGTGTTGCTGGTTCTGTCTGCGTGCGGCAATACCGGCAAGTCAGAAAGAACGATACCACCAAAAGCAGTACCCGAATCGCCGTCGATTATTAAAAAAAATAATAACCACGGCTCCGACTATGAAATCTACGATATACGAGGTACCGCCGATTCCATTACAGGCGTTAAGTGGGAAAATATGCTCGCCCAGCGAAGTGCTTCCACTGAGTTCGCCAAACAATACCGCAATCTGGTTTTTGTCAATATGAACCCCGATGAGAATACGGTATATCTGACCTTCGATGACGGACCTGACCCCACGAACACTGTGAGCGTGATGAATACACTTTTAAAATATGATGTTGGAGCAACCTTCTTTTTTACAGGTGAGAACATGAGGCAAAACAACGCTGTCGTCAAACAGGTACACGACAATGGGTTTGCAATAGGGCTGCATGGCTACGACCACACCTCGCTTGTAACGTTGCCCGAAGCAGACGTAAAGAGCCAGCTTAACAACACGAATGATCTCCTCGAAAAGACTATTGGTAAGCGTGCAAGCATTATGCGCCCCCCCTATGGCGATCTAGATGACTCCACCATTCAGACAATCGGCGCGCTCAATGAACGGATTTATTTATGGTCATTAGATACACTGGATTGGGCACAGAAAGATGAGTCTGAGATTCTGCGTAATGTGAAAGAAAATCTTCGTCCGGGTGACATCATTCTAATGCACGCCGCCGCGGGGATGCCGCTCTCAGCCAAAATTTTGCCTGAGATGATCGAGTACATCCAGTTGCAGGGCTATGAGATGAAAGCACTTCCAGAACCAAACATCCAGTAACAAACAATTGCTGCAATACACATGATAAAGTACGCTTTTACTTAAAAATATAAAACGCCTTCAAATATTAGCACAAAAGCGCCGGATTATTGTCCGGCGCTTTTGCTGTAACACGATATGAATTGGCTCTAAACAAAAGATAATGGCTTTTCTATGAAACAAATTCTTACTTTTTTATATTATGTAATAATGCGCTCTATACATTGCTATTTAAAAGAAAGGGTGGAATATGTGTATTTGTCGTCTGCGAATCATTCTAATTACTCAAGTCCTTTAGATTCGATTAGAAAAAACAAAGGACCAGATGCCTTTAAAGCGAACTTTCAGGAACTGGGTAAGAACAAAAAAGCAGAGGCTGTGAAACTGATTAATGATAATAGCTTAAGCTTTCCGTCGCTATTTTTGCTCATTCCCGAAATCGAAACGCTTCGCCTCTATCCATATTTAAATGCGCGAAATGCGATTGCATTAAAAGTATGTGATAAAGTGTTGAAAAATAAAAAGCTCGAATTGAATACCCGCGATTTACCCCCCAAAAATAACGATCAAACTTATTCGGTGCTAAAATGGATGTTAACCACCGGGCATATTGATGATGGGCTAAGTGAAGAATTCGATGAAATTTTGGATCGTGTTGCTTCACTTTTAACTGTGAACTACGGGGACAAAACTATTTTACCAATTGTAGTAGACCTAATTTTCAAACGCAACAAAAAAGGAAGCTATCATCATGATCTGGTTTGGTCGTTTTTCCAAAT
This sequence comes from Hydrogenoanaerobacterium sp., assembly GCF_032017025.1. Taxonomy (NCBI): domain Bacteria; kingdom Bacillati; phylum Bacillota; class Clostridia; order Eubacteriales; family Oscillospiraceae; genus Hydrogenoanaerobacterium; species Hydrogenoanaerobacterium sp. Next base: position 12,462 of record NZ_DALZQO010000036.1, on the reverse strand, counting down.
CCGAGATCTGAATTCATTAAAACTAATAGCTGAATATCTTAAATCGCCGGATCAAAAAGACGTTAAATTATGCAGTAAACTTCTTCATTTTGAAACACATCCGAGTATAGATTACAATAAGCTCTATCAAGACTATCTTGAATGGCTAAAAGACAATTACAACTTCTTGTTCTTCACAGGCGAAAACTTTCAGCAAACCAGCCATCCGGAAGCTTGCTGTGTAGACCTGGATGCCAAATACCTTGGGAAAAGAATATCTCCCCACAACAGAAAGATGTTAACGCCGCTGTCTCCATCAGAGCGGGATCACCTAGAGCAGTTTCATCGGCTCGATCATGCCGCGCAGGTTTATCTATGCGACTTTGCACATAAAGTTCACAATCAAGATAAACGCTTATGGAGCAAATGGAACAGCTATCCTGTCAGCAAACAAGTGGATATTGCTCAGAGCGGGTTAGGAGGTATGAGATGGTTATAATATCAAATAATCCAATCGATGCTGAAAGCTTCGTAAAACAATATCCTCCAGACAGCATAGAAGCTATTATTTTCAATCAACTTTATTCAAGCGATAAGGATTTTAACTATGACTCCCTAGAGCAATTGGAATTTGAACTGAATATGCGCAAAGAAATAATCAAATCCTCAATTGATTTATATAACAGCCACTTTGGCTTTGCGGTTTTCCGTAAATCTAAATGCAACGAAAAGTATTGGAAACGCACTGATGAAGGCGGGTTCCTTTTAAGGGATGACGTAAAGCCAAGCGATGCAATTCGTGATATTTTTACAAATAGCTCTAAGTATGCAACCGAATGTGCTACAGCTATGGTTATCATTTATTATAAAGCACTACTGGATATTTACCCTGAAGAGCTTTTTAACGAGCTGTTTTCCGAAATCCAGTTAATGAACTGGCATTATCTTGACCCGCTGCTAAAAGAAGTTGGCCGTACCCGGCCATCAACCGTTTTTCTACCGGGAGACCGCAGATATTTTTCGAACCCGGATGTTAACCCCTTAACCCCTGAATGGCAAGGTGAGAATGTAATTGATTTAAGCGACGGGCTTTATTATGGGCATGGCATTGGTATTCTAAAAGCAGATCAAATTATTGATGCGCTAAATAAAAACCGAAAACCAAACGCCCAGCGGTCAGCTTATCTTTTAGACTCAGCTGGCAGACCGAATTTTAAAAATTTATTTGATGTTTACCGTAAATCCACTACATAGAAGCCGTATGAATGAAACATGGGGTTATTACTAGGCAAATACTTATCATCGGCGAATAGCAAAACCTTGAAATACATTCCAAGAAAGCAGCTGAACTGCTGCATTGTTATAGAACCGCGAGTGCTGGCAGTGCTCTCTACTCGGATTATAGTCCTTGCAATAACACAAAAGAGCCTATGTAAGCATAGGCTCTTTTGTGTTATTGCATTTTGTAAACCGCGCTCAATAAAGATAACATAGACGATACTGATTTTGCAAGTACAAAACTTCTGTTTATAGAACTTTATAAATACGGTCTGTCAAGTGCTTTGTCCAGACATTTGTTCTTTTTCATCTCAGAATTCCAAAAAATATTTGTAAGCTTTAATTTGCCTGCAATATTTAAAAATATCAATTGTTTCTTGGAAAATGTATCTGGAACAGCCATCTCTTTTACTATTTTCTCATCGAAGGCATTTGTTTTGTCGAATTCTTTACCCAATCTGTAAAACATATCGATTGTTTTCTTAAATCCATCTGGAAACTGGTAAATGGCTGCACATTCACCCTTGCAAACGGCTCCCAGATAATTACAATTAAGCCTTTCTGCAAGGCGTTTAAGATATGGAGTTACATATTGGTGATGATGTGTATCCGGAAATCCGGATTGTATGATAAAACCTAAATTCTTGCCCTGCTCAGCTGGCTTAAGTTTTTCTAAAAAGCTCGCAACAGGCCCGGGCATTGCATGAATATACAAAGGAAATAGGATGATGACATTATCGTATCTCTTTATGTACTCTGCCAATTCATCCGGATCACAATCAGATATTCTTTTTATTTCTACCGGATTTTTTATATCCTTAATAAATTCTTCTGCAAGAAATTGTGTGTTACTCATCTTAGGGTTTAGCTTTGGAGAGCCATTTAGAATGATTGTGTTCATTATTTTCCCTCCGTGGCAAAACTAAGTTCTTCTATGGAATTGATTGTAATGTTATTGCTATGGAATTGATAAAATACTCGATGAACATAATTTCGGAAGATAACTTTATCTTGTTCATTGTTAAAGTTATCTTCAAAGTAAAATTCGATATCCGGATACCGATCATATCTTTTATAATGCATTGATTCACCGGTGGTGAAAGATGTATAAGGTAAAAACAGCGGAATCATTCGGTCAAATAAAGTTTTAAGCTTTGCACTAACAAAATTATTTGAAGGTTTACATATAAAAATAACCTTATCTGCCGATATATAGTCATGGTAAAACTTGTCCAGGTCGTGAAATGCACATTGACCGGGCGTTTTCCACCAACAGCTCCAGCAGCCAATGCAGTTATTTATTGTCATTTCAGATAAATCGTAATTGATATTTTCATAACCTACCCTGCTATCGGAAACTTCTGAAACTCGAATAGTTTTCATAATAATACCTTCTTTTCACCAATGATACAATAAGCATAAGTAATCTAAATTTAATTTTATCATATAAAAATGGAAAAATCTACATAATTAGAAAAATCGAAGAGAACCTCACCAAAAAAATTAAAGAGAGCAGGGGAGTCTATGGGTTTGCTGGACAATGACAAAAGGCAGTACAAAAACCATCCTAATACGGCATAGTTTGGTAAGATTCTTTTATAGGTGGTATTGCACTGTATCTAATCCTGTCAAGAAACACTGTGGTTTTCAATATGAAGCTGCAGAATCTTGTGAATCTGCAGTAGTCCTATAAGTGAAATTGAATAAAGTATAGCAAAGATGCTATTTTTGTAATATTATACAAAATTAGATGTTAAATTTTGTCACTATGTGGTATAATTCGGGTTGATATATATGTTATAAATTTGGTTCATAGCAGGTTATAATACAATCTGGAGGAAGGTAATTATCATGGAGAAATTAAAAAATCTAAAGGTTCGAGCAAAAATACTGCTGGCATTTGCAATCGTAATAGCTATAACGTGTATTGGGTTTGTTTTTATTGTTTTAGCTAGCTTTAAGATCTTTGACAATGTAAATATCATCAGTGAGGATGTAACGCTTCAGCATGAATTAAACGTTATGCTGGAGAATTTTGAGGAGGCAGATATTAAAGCAAATGTCTTATACTATGTGCTGGACCAAGATGCAAACGAAGCATTTACCAAACATGTGTCTTCTACAGATCAGAATTTCCAAACTATCTTCGCTCATATCGACTCATATCCCGAATTCGAAAAATTTCGCCCGGAAATTGAAAATGCCTACACACAGTTTTCTGCTTGGAGAAAAGCCGTAGAAGAAATGATTGCCCGCAATAACGAGTTGGATCAAGGGCGAGAAAACTTTGTGTCTAACGGGGCTGAGCTGGCAGAAAGCCTTGCGGTCTTTATGGACTACCAAATAAAAGGCAACGTACGGCAGGAGCAATTATCACTGGCAAATAAAACTAATAACTTGGTTACCTCTTTTCGTTTATCTTCCCTCACGTTCCAGCACACCTTTGATACCAGTAGTGCTGATAAATCCATAAAAGAAATGAGCGAAACCATCGGCCTATTGGAAGAATATCAAAGTAAGGCTACCTCTGGCCAGGCAACACAAAGTGCACAGCAGCTGATTGAGGCCATAAAAAAACGTCAAGCTCATACCGATGATTTTCTGGCTGCAAATACTGCCAGCGATGCAGCTATGACTACCGCAATACCACTTGGAGAAGCTGCCACAGAAGAGATTAGCACCGCAATCAATTATGTTTATAACAACGTTGCGGAAAGGATATCCCACACGAAGGCAAATGCTATCTTCTCCTTAATTGTAGTGATCGCTACGTTATTCCTCGTTACCACAATTGCAATCTTTACCGCTTTTGCCCTTGCCAGAGCAATAAGTCGCCCCCTTAACTGACCCGGCTCCTACCGATGGTGAGCGTATAATTCAGATAAGATTGTCAGACTTGCAGCCATACCCCAATCAACCGTTTCGCCCTTATTCAGAAGATAAGCTTCTGGAGCTCGCAGAAGATATTCGTACTAATGATCTGATATACCTTAACCCAAACAAATATGATCCTGAAAATGCTGCTAAAGGCTATGAAACTGAAAGCGAATATTTAAGTGGAAATGTCAGAGAGAAACTGAGATCAGCTCAACAGGCTGCTGAACAAAACCCTATGTTGTTTACAAGAAATGTGGGGGCATTAGAAAAGGTTCAGCCCGAAGATTTATCCCCTGATGAAATCGAAATACATTTGGGCAGCAGCTTCATTCCTTTGGAATATTACAATCAGTTCATCTATGAAACGCTAAATCCAACTGCTGCTCGTCGCGGAGATGATCCCAAGCGCAATATATTTGTGCGCTACAATAGGTTTAACAATTCCTATTTTATTACCAACAAGGCGCTGGAAGAAAAATCAGTTTTAGCCAAGGACACGTTCGGAACTGATAGGATGAGCGCTTATCACATCATCGAATCAAGCATGAACTTACAAAGCGTTACTGTAAAAGATGATATTTCTGCCCCGAACGAGAAACCGTATTACGTAATCAATACAACGGAGACAGCCGTTGCAAAACAGAAACAGGAAAAGTTACAGGAATCTTTTAAGGAATGGCTTTTCAGTGATGTTACGCGGCGTGATAAAATTGTACGAATCTATAACGATAAATACAATAACATTCGGCTACGGGAATATGACGGCTCCTTGCTTTCTCATATTGATGGAATGAATCCCAAATGGAAGCTGAGGCCTAAGCAAGCTGACGCAGTGGCTCGAGGCATTTTCAGTGGCAGAAACGCTTTGTATGCGCATTGTGTGGGTGCGGGCAAAACATTGACCTGTGTCACCGTAGCAATGGAACGAAAGAGACTTGGGTTATCCAACAAAACGATGATTGTTGTTCCCAACACTTTAACTGATCAGTGGAAAAATGCATTTTTAGATTACTTCCCTGCTGCCAATATACTTGTAGCGACCAAACGTGATTTTGAGAAAAACAATAGGCGCATTTTCATTTCTAAAATAGCAACCGGAAATTATGATGCCGTTATTTTAGGTTTTTCTCAGTTTGAACGCATACCTGTTTCTGACACTTTGATGACACGAGAGTTGAAAAATCAAATTGCAGATATCACAGAATGTATCAAACATATGAAAGATGAAGACGGCGAAAAATGGACGGTCAAGCAAGCAGAGGCAGAAAAAAAGAAACTAGAGAACCAACTTAAAAATCTGATGTCCACTAAAAAGAAAGACCAAACCATTACGTTTGAGGAACTTGGCGTGGATAGCCTAATTATTGACGAAGCTCACAATTACAAAAATTGTGCTGTTTTTACTAAGCTGCGCAATGTTGCGGGAATAGGCAGCATCGGGGCAAAGAAGTCAACAGATTTACTACTCAAAATAAGATACCTTACTGAACTCAATCAAGGAAAAGGTTGCATCTACTTTGCAACTGGAACGCCCATTTCTAACTCCATGACGGAAATGTTCACAATGGAACGTTACTTAATGAATGATGTTCTAGAAGAAATGGGTTTTGACTTCTTCGATAACTGGGTGTCAGTATTTGGAGAAACTGTTACTTCAATGGAATTAAAACCAGAGGGAAATGGATATCGTCCACGCACAAGGTTATCTCGATTCGTCAACTTACCGGAGCTGATGACCGCTTTTCGACTGATAGCAGATATCCAAACAGAGGATATGCTCAATCTTCCCAAGCCGAAGCTAATTGGGGGGAAACCACAAATAGTAGTCGCTCCTGCAAGCAATCAGTTAAAGGATTTTTTGGCTGAAGCCGTTACAAGGGCAGATATGATTCGCAACGGTGAAGTAGACAGTACTGTGGACAATATGCTGAAACTGACAGGTGATGCACGTCGCGCCGGTACAGATATTCGGCTTATTAATCCAAACTATCCTGACGATCCCGAATCAAAGGTCAATATGTGTGTGCAGAATGTGTATGATATTTATCACAAAACAAGCGATTTCAAAGGTGTTCAATTGGTATTCTGCGACATTTCCACGCCAAACCCAAGAAAGTTTAACGTATACGATGATATGCGAACAAAGTGGATTTCAAGAGGCATCCCTTCAAAGGAAATTGCATTCATACATAACGCCAACAATGAAATACAGCTTGCAAAATTGTTTTCCCAGCTACGTGTGGGGCAAGTTAGGATTCTAATCGGTTCAAGCGCAAAATGTGGTGCTGGTATGAACGTACAAGACCGGCTGATCGGTCTGCATCATTTGGATTGCCCTTGGACGCCTAAGGATATTGTACAGCGTGATGGCAGACAACTTCGACCTGGCAATTGTTTCGATGAAGTGTATAACTTTCGTTATGTTACCGAAAAAAGCTTTGATAGCTATATGTGGAGCATCCTTGAAAACAAGCAGCGTTTCATTTCTCAGATAATGACCTCAAAATCACTCGCTCGTGTTTGTGAGGATATTGATGAGACAGTACTTTCCTATGCTGAGATAAAAGCCATTGCCAATGGTAATCCTAAAATCAAAGAAAAAATGGAGATTGATGTTGAGCTATCCAAATTAAAGGTACTGAAAAACGAATACAACAAAAAACGATTCCGGCTACAGGATGAATTCCAAGTTGGATATCCGCGGATCATTGAATCGAATAAGGCTCAGATAAAATGTTTTGAAAAGGATATTGCACTGAGAATCCAGAACACAAAAGACGACTTCTCTATTCAGATTGATGGAGAGCTGTTTACCGACAAGGATAAAGCTGGTGAGCAGCTCATCAAAATGTCTGAGAAAATAAGTACTTATAAAACTTTACGTGTCGGAGTTTATAAAGGTTTTCAGTTAGATCTATTGAAAAATCATTTTGACATTGTATATGCTAGGCTTTGCGGCAGTGAGAAATACCGTGTAGAGGTATCCGACAAAAGTTCTGGTGTGATCCAGAGGCTTGACAACGCATTAAATGGCTTCGAAAGGAGAATCTCCAAATTGGAATTTGAAAATGCTCAAAATGAGGAGTATATCTTACAATCTAAATTGGAATATGAAAAGCCTTTTGAGCATGAAGAACGGTTGAAACAGCTCATGGAAAAACAAGTCGAGTTGGAAAAAGAGTTGCAGCTCAACGAGAAACCAAAAGACGAAATACCATCAAGGGAGGATGATTTTGAACTGATTGGCACCTTGGATGATGAATTGGAGGATGATTTTGACTTAGAAATGTAAAGCGCTGGGAGTGATTTTTTTGCTTAGAAAAATACAAAATATAATATTGAATGTTATTCTTAAAATATCCGAACTGATAGACCCAACATTGGGTGTGTGTTCGAATGATAAACAACTTTTGATTATTGTACTCTTGTTCCTTTTTCTGACAATTGTGGCAGGGATATATGTTATGAAACATGTTTTCTAAAAACGCACTTTTTACTATATGAAGTTTATATTTACTGAATAGCCAGTGAAAAGGATACTTTAGGGTATCCTTTTTATATTGTTTTTTTGTAAATTTGGAGGTTGATTAAAATTGTGAAACGCTTGTTTGTAGATATGGACGGAACACTGGCAGTATTTACACCAGTAAACCAGTTGGAAACCCTATACCAAGAAGGTTATTTCGCAAACCTAAAACCGATTGACAACGTTGTAGGAGCAATTAAGCAGAGAACGATTATCAAACCGCAGATATGCCAGAGAGCTCCAGCGTTACGAGGCAATCAAACTCACCATCACTCCTGAAAGCTTTGCGGATTATTACAATGTAAATTCTGATTTTGTATTGGACAAATTTTCTGAGTCTGAAGATCCGATGGAAGTCAGCCTTCAATTGAGCGAGCTGCTAAACCATGCGATCACTTGGGAAGCAGAGACTTACGGAGAATTTGAAGATGAACCGAAGCAAAGCAGCTACGGAATGAAGGACGAAGACATAGTGGAAGAGGCAGAAGCTGTTGGTTCCAATATGACCCCACCCATGCTGATGGCTGCCGCCCCTAGCACAGATGAAGAGATGGTGCAACATGCCGATGTGTATGCCCCCTATTCCGTTGTGGGAGGGCAGAATGAGAAAATCAGCATGGCAACCGGCGCGTTTCAGTACACCCAGCCCATCGCCGCGCTAAAAAGCACCAATGCCGGCAATAGCTTTGCACTAAATTTGATCTACGATTCTGATGAAGCCGGAGAAAGCAAACGATTTGTTCGACCCAAAAGCACAAAGCTTTACCGTTTGGTTATGCAAGATGAAATCTACGTAGATGATAAACTGAAAAGCAGGATGCCCCAACACACAGTATATTTTGTGAACGAGGACGACCGGAATGAAGCTGCTGAATTAGTACGAGAATGGTATCGATACAATTGGGGATATATCCCCGGGATAGAAGGGGATGTAACCACTAAGCTAATCAGCGCTGCAGGCTACAAAACGGAGACGGTGCTGGTCAACGTAATGAATGACGGGCAAAACCGTATTGAAGAAGCAACCCATTTAGGGGACGGGTGGATGTGGAATATCCCCATTATCGATATAGGCGTTGGCGTCTCGGATATTACAGTGTACACGGTTCACCTGCCCGGCATAGGGAAGTTCACCTATAACCCCAAAAAGAGTAAGACAAGGCTTGTGGGGTATCCGCGAGACGATATCAAAATCAAACAATCCGGAGAAGAGTATGTTGTTACAACCAAAGATGGAGCAAACTACTACTTCGCTACATCCAGCGGCTTAATCAAACGACAAACTGACCGATATGGAAAACAAATAACCTATACCTACGATTCCGGAAATAATCTGACTAAAATTCAGGATATGTATAACCGGGCTATTACGTTCAATTATTCTTCCGGACAGGTTACAGTAACCCCGCCGGATGGTAATCCAACTGTTTTGTATTTATCAGGAGGTAAACTCGATAAAATAGTGGACAGTGTTGGACGAGAAACTAGATTCACGTACGAACGTAGCAAGGTAAGCTTCACTATGCTGGAGTACCCTGGGATTTTGTGGCCTTTGTTCTTAGAGCCCGCTTATGGACAAGAGGTGGTACGGCCTGCCGTTATAGACGACGCTATCACCAAGCTTAAAAGTGTAGAGCACCCCACGGGCGTGGTTACAAATTACACCTACACCACAATCGAAGAGGATTTAGGGGCAGGTTTTGTCGAACATTTTAAGCTGATTGAACGAAAAGATACCGTAAATGGACAGACGTTCAACCAAGATCAATATCTGCATCAAAAATATAGCAAAGATTCTTATACGGCTTCGCGCAAGATCCTTTCGCAAAACAATGCGATTCGCAGCTACAGCTATAAATTTGACAAGAAGCATCTGCCTATTGAAGAAGAGTTTAGTGCACCTTCCAAAGCGGTAAGCGCAGCACTGAACCGAAAAACAACCCGTACATTTGACAGCTACGAGCTGCCACAGCGTGAAACCGAGGTTACAACGAGCGGTTCCTCTGTAAAAACGTTGATTCGTGTGTACCAATACAACGCCCTGGGAAACCTTCTGTCTGAGACAAACGAAAGAGCAGAAGGTGCGGCAAACGCAGAGTACACAACAACCTATACCTATGACCCAAACTACAGCCTGCCATTATCCAAAACCTATAAGCAGGATGCTGCGACTACAATTAAGGTTGAGAACACGCTGGCATCGGGTGGCAAAGATATTGGCTGGACTCGTACCTACGAAAATAGCGTGCTCAAAAACAAGGTACAGTATCTTTTTGATTCCTTTGGAAACATTACAGAAAAACAGGAATTCCCGGATGTGAATACAGATACTGCCCTGTCAACCTATTACAGCTATGACGGTACCTATAACGGGGCAAACTTGACCAAAGAGTGGGTGACGGGTGTCAAGGATGCAGATGGCCAATTGCTGGGCGGAAACGATACGGTTGAAAAAGCGTATGCCTATGACGCAGTTGGCAACTTGTTAACCCAGAAAGATGGCAATGGCAATACGATATCTGCCACCTACGACAAAGTGGGGAGACCTCTGAAAAAAGCCGATGCCAAAGGTGGGGTACAGTCTTACTCTTATAACGATGCTGCAAACACATCAACCTTTACGGATAAGAACGGTACAATATATCTGTACAGTTACAACCCGCTTGGACAACTGATTTCCATCAAAAATGTGACGGAAAACGGTCTGGTTGTTGTGACTAAAAATTACGATGACATCGGTCAGCTTATCAGCGAAAGCAAAAACCAGGATGCACAGGGTGTTCGCAATATTCGTTATCAATACGATAACCTCGGTCGGAAAATTGAGATGGCCTATTACGAAAGTGATGTAGCCTCCACACCGGTTACCAGTGAAGCCTATGTTTACGAAGATGTTCTGAGTAACGGAGGCTCCAAGCTGACAAAAGCCGTTGGAGATCGCAAAACAACGCAGTACTGGAACAAATATGGTGAACTGGTGCAAGAAGGCGGTGTACTGAACGGTTCTGACCAGATGACTAGTACCTACCACGAATACAACTATCTGGGGCAGAAAACAGCGGATAAGCAGTATATCAATGGTCAATTAATCGTAGTAGCTGCATATGACCTTGATCATCAGGGGCAGGCAACCAAAACAACCGACGCTCTGGGCGCTTTTACAACAACTCGTTTTGATGGAACAGGGCGTGTTGTAGAGCAAACTGATAAAGCAGGGAAACCAACAATCAGCACCTATGATAATCTTGGCCGCTTGATTAAGCAAGAGCTTCCGTTTGCCGGGAACACCAAGTCGATTAAGTACCATTATTATGATAAGAACGGCAATGTGGTAAAAACCAATCAGACAAATCAATCAGATGAAAGCTCAGTCGCTTCGTTTACCCAAACAGAATATCTTTACGATGCAAACAATAAATTGACAGATACGATTTTAACCACAGAATCATCCAACAAGATATACACGCATTATACGTTTGATGCAGCAGGAAATACCACAGCAATGTATACAGGGCTGACACAGCCGTACTCTACATCATTGCCTGAGTCTGCTTATACTGTTACCAAGTATGAGTATGACAGCGAAAACCGTCTTGTAAAAATCATTTATGCAGACGGAACGTATGAAACCATTGAGTACGATAAAAACGGAAACAAAAAAGCAACGACCGACCGCAATGGCAACCGCATTGTGTTTACCTACAATGCGTTAGGCAAGCCCACCAATGAAAATGCAGGAGCGAAGCAAAAGAATTATGCCTATACCAACTCCGGCGAGCTTTTGACGGAAGAAGAAAGCGGCATCAAAATACAGTATGCGTACGATGATTTGGGTAGGCAGATTCAAATTACCGAGCCGAACGGTGTCGTGAAGAATTACACCTACGATAACCTCGGCAATCGGCTGTCATTCACCCTTTCCCTAGATGGAAATCAAAAAGTAAATACTTCGTATGATTACGATAAGCTCAACCGCCTGACCACGGTAAAAGAAAACGGTACAACTGTTGCATCTTACACTTACGATACAAACGGCAACCGCAAAACCTTAACCAATGCCAACGGCACAGCAGTCGATTATACCTACAACGATGCAAACCTCGTAACGGCATTGACAAACAAAAAAGGGACAGCTATACTCAGTTCATACAGCTATACCTATTATCTGGATGGTAACCAGAGGGCTAAGACCGATCACACCGGCAAAACAACGGCATACACCTACGATTTGGCGGGACGCCTGACCAAGGAAGCGGAAAGCGGCGATAACACCTATGCCTATACTTACGACAGCCGCAACAACCGTTCTGCTCTTATCGTTACAGGCAAAGACAACTACAATGTTGCATACACCTACAACAAGGACAACGACCGTTTACTCAAAGAAACAAAGACGATTGCTGACCGACAGGAAATCAGCTCATATTCTTATGACAAAAATGGTAATCAGATTTTAAAGGCACAGTCCGTACTCACAGCGGCAACCGGTGCAGCGCCAGAGGTATCCCTCCACATCAGTGCTCCGGAACCGAGTGACCTTGGCGCGACCATTTCCACTTACGATGTTTGGAACCGTTTAACACAGGTGGAAAACAAGAGTGGTATCAGCAATTATACGTACTATCCAAACAATCTACGTTACACCAAAGAAGTAAACGGATCCAAACTGTGCCAAGTTTGGGACGGTTCAAATTTAGCACTGGAGTATACGCCGGAAACAAAGGCGGTTGTACGCAATTATATCAGAGGAATCAACCTGATTTCTATGGATGCAGGTACAGGTAAGAGCTACTACCTGCTCA
>NZ_DALZQO010000035.1:0-25166 GCF_032017025.1 Hydrogenoanaerobacterium sp. | reverse complement strand
ACCCTCCAAAAAGCCCTCGTAGGTTGTATGCTCACGGTTTTGCATGATTTTGCGTGGATTATCCAGAAAAGCGGCGATTTTTTCACAACGGTCGGGGTTACCGGGAACGATTGCATATCGTCCCACATCGGTACTGCACAGCTTAATATGTAATGTTTTTTCAGTTTGCATGTCTAAATTCCCTTTCTTATTCAATTACACCCAATGCTTTTGGTGATTTTACGCGTTTACCAAACAAAATAAGTGCAATGATTGTGATGGCATAGGGCAGCATTTGTACAAATTGGTCCGGAATCTGCGCTTCGAGCATATTAAACCGTACCGATTGTGCTGCAGCAAATATAAAGCTTGATCCTAGAGAACCAATGGGGCTCCATCCGCCAAAAATATTGGCAGCCACGCCCAAGAAGCCTCGTCCTGCTGTCATATTATTGACAAATACGTTGTTTTGTACGATAGAGAGGAAGCCGCCGCCAATACCGGCCAAGGCACCGCTGATGGCAAGTGCGGCATAGCGGTATTTTTCTACGTTAACCCCCACACTGCGCACAGCAATAGGATGTGCACTGACAGCACGCAGGCGCAGACCGGTTTTTGTGTAGCGAATAATATACCAGGCGATACCTGCAAGCGCAAAGGTAAGGTAGAGTATGGGAGACTGGTTTTTAAACAGCTTGCCCAATACCGGGATGTCGCTCAAAAGAGGGATTGTGATGTTGGGAAGCTGTGTTACCTGTGCGCTGATACCCTCCTGCCCCCAAATAAGGAATGTGCCAACTGCTGTGGCGCCCAGCCCAAACAGATTTAAACCTACACCGCAAACGGTTTGGTTTGCTTTAAAACGCACACAAAGCAGACCGTAAAACAATGCAATTGCTGCGCTGGATGCCGCACCGATAAGCATACCGAGCCAACCGCTATTGGTAAAGTAAGATCCGGCTACCGCGCCAAAGGCGCCAATCAGCATCATGCCCTCTGTTCCCAGTGAAATAATACCGCCCAGCTCTGATATTGTACTGGAAAGAGCAACAAGAATAATAGGAACCGCAAGCCGCAGAATGAGTAGCAGTGTGTTCATTGAAAATAAAACTTCTAAATTCATTATTTGCTCCTTCTCTTTTTCTTAATAAAGTTGAATATACCCGGAGTTGCCACAAAAAAGATGACTAACCCCTGAATAACGACGACCATATTGGCTGAAAGCCCTGCGCGAATGCTCATCATACGGGCGCCACTGTCCATAATGCCAAACAATAAACCAGTAAGAATGATTACAAACGGGTTATTGTTGGCCAGTACTGCCACTGCAAGCCCTGTGAAACCGCAGTTTCCTGAGAAACCGTCAAACAATTTTCCGTAGGTACCGAGCAACTCGGTGGTACCTGCAAGCCCGCCTATAGCACCGCTCATTGCCATTGCCAAAACCGAAAGCCCTGTTACCGCAATGCCTCCGGCTTTCGCTGCCGATGCGTTATCACCAACCGCACGCAGCTTATAGCCAAGCGTGGTTTTGTTGATAATGATGTAAACCACAATGACTGCCGCCAGTGCCAAGAACAAACTGGCCGATAGCTGTGTACGCTCCACCAGCGACGGAAAACGGAATTGCGCCGGTATTTGATCGGTCTCCGGCAAACGTGCCGCAGATTGAAGCGGATAGTTGATCATATAGGAGACAAATTCAATCGCAATGTAGTTCAGTAAAATAGCAATGATTACCTCGTTGATGCCGCATTTTACTTTCAGCAGGCCGATTAGCGCGCCCCAAATCATACCGCCCAGCATACCCGCAATAATACACATTAAAATTGCAATAACCGCAGGGGTTCCGGCCGGAAGGTTCATTGCAGTTAAAATAGAGAACAACGCGCCGATGTGCAGCTGCCCCTCAATACCTATGTTGAGCAGACCACTTTTAAATGCAAAGCCTGCGGCAAGCCCGGTGATGATAAGAGGAACGGATTTGTTTAAGGTGTTTGCCACCGCTTTGACGGAACCAAGCGAACCTTTGAGCAAGGACGAAAATGCCAGTACCGGAGATTTGCCGACTGCTAAGATAAAAACAGATGCTATGAGCAGCGACAGCAGAATGGACAGAACGGAACACACAACCGGGCTTTCGACCAGAGACTTCCACTTTTCATTCGTTGTTTTTTGCATTGTTCTCCTCCATTCGTTTACCGGCCATCAATAAACCGATTTCTTCTGTTGTATATTCTTCGGCGGGTTTGAATTCCATTAATTCACCCTTATACAAAACAGCAATACGGTCAGACAGCTTTTGAATCTCTTCCAGATCGGCTGAAATCAGCAGCACGGCTTTTCCTTCTGAACGAAGACGCAAAAATTGGTTATGTATAAACTGTACTGCGCCAATATCCAGCCCACGTCCCGGCTGTGCAGCCAGCACTAGCTTATAGCAATCCTCCACTTCGCGTCCCAGTACAACCTTCTGCTGGTTACCGCCAGAAAGCTGGCCGATTTTTTGTTCAATGCCGGAACATTTCACATTAAATTGCTCCAGCATTCTGGCCGTTACAGCCTTTAATTTTTTATAATTTACAAAGCCCTTCTTTTTAAATTCGGGCTTGTCCTGAAAACCCAGCAGGTAGTTTTCACTCAGAGACATTTTAGGCAAGATGGCCCGCTGGTAGCGGTCGGAAGGGATATGGCCGATGCCAAGCTCCTTAATATTGAGCGTTTTTTGACCTATCAGTTCCCTTTCTTGAAAACGAATACTGCCCCGCTTAATCGGGCGCAGCCCCATAATGCTTTCTTCCAGCTCAAGCTGCCCATTGCCGTCTACACCGGCGACGCCTATTATTTCACCGCTGCGCACCTGAAAGCTGACGGTTTTATCGGTGGAATTCAGCAGTTTCAGGTCACGGATATCTAGCATGGTTTTCCCCGGCTGGCAGGGTGCTTTACCAATATCGAAGTTGACTTCACGCCCAACCATATGTGCTGCCAGCTCGTTGACATTGGTCTTGGCGATTTCTACTGTGGAAATCGTCCGACCGTCACGCAAAATAGTTGCACGGTCGGCCACTTCCATTGTTTCTTTGAGCTTATGTGTGATAAAGATAATTGTTTTGCCCATCTTTCTCATGTTTTTCAAAATAACCATCAATTTGTCCGACTCCTGAGGAGTGAGCACTGCTGTTGGTTCATCCAAAACGATGATATCGGCGCCTCGGTATAAGGTTTTGACAATTTCGACACGTTGTTTTAAGCCAACCGAGATTTCATCTACCCTGGCGTTGAGATCGAGTTCAAGCCCATATTGACGAACAATCTCCTCAACCTCTGCATGGCTTGTTTTATAGTCAATCTTAAAGCGCCCTTTTTCTTGCCCCAATATAATATTTTGAAGGACAGTCATGTTCTCGACAAGCATAAAGTGCTGATGCACCATGCCCAATCCCAAGCGAAATGCATCTCCGGTATTGCGAATCACCTGTTCTTTGCCGTTAATCAAAACAGTACCGCTGTCCGGCCGATACATTCCGAACAAAACGTTCATCAAGGTGCTTTTTCCTGCACCGTTTTCTCCTAATATACTGTGAATTTCCCCTTGTTCAATGGAGAGATTGCAATTATCGTTCGCAACCACTTTATGAAACGTCTTAGTAACATTACGCATTTCAATTGCGGTAGGCATAGAAGTTCTCCTTTTCTTTAACGTAACGACACATGCCATTCAAGCACAAGCCCAGTAGTTTATTGCGAAAATTTTACACAGCAGGGCAAAATGAAAAAATTTAATTTCACCCTGCATTTCAGAAGAACTGGGGCGGTTTACGCCCCAGTTCTTGTCATTTGAGGTATATTGGGTTAATTAGGCAAGTCCTTTTTCAAACTCCGCCAAAGCATCCACAGTGGATGGTACCCTGATTTCTTCCGTACCGATTTTATTTCTCAGCTCTGCAATTTTTGTAGTGATCTCTTCCGACAAATTCACTTCAGAGCCTTCGGTTGCCATATCAACTCCGCCGTCTGCCATTGTCAGACGTCTGGTTTTTGCTTCAAATGTACCGCGCACTACAGATTTAATTGCATCATAAGCGGCAACGTCTACGTTTTTAATCATACTGCCAACAATAACGCTCGGCTCTACTGCGTTTTGGTTGAGGTTAACGCCAAATGCTTTTGTTCCGTTTTCTTTGGCTGCCTGGAAAAGTCCGTTGCCTGACATTCCCGCCGCATGGAAAATAACATCTGCACCTTGAGAGTTCATAGAGGTTGCAATTTCCTTTGTGGTTGTAATATCGGTAAAGCCGCCTACATAGTCATCCAAAATAACCATATCTTTATCAATATATTTTGCACCGGCAGCAAAACCAGAGTAGAATACGCGAATATTCGGGGCATCAACACCGCCGATAAAGCCTAGCTTTTTATCGGTGCCCAAACCATAATCTGCAGAGTTTTGTTTCATCATAGCAGCAACCGCACCAACAATGAAGGAAGCTTCTTCATCTGCAGTGGTGTAGCAGGTTACGTTAGGAGCTTCGATTTCTGTATCGATCAGTGCAAATTTTTGCTCAGGAAATTCAGCTGAAACCGCTTTCATTGCGTCGATTGCCTCGTAGGTCAGCGCAATGATTAGGTCGTAATCTTCTGTAGAAGCCATATCACGCAAAGAGAGCTCAATATCGCCTACAGCCTTGATTGCAACCTTATCGTACTCAATGCCAAGTTCTGCTTTTGCTTTATCAAGACCTTTGAGAGTTAAATCGTTGAACGCCCCATCACCAAAGCCGCTGCTGGACGACACAAGACCTACACGGACATCAGTTCCAGCTGCAGAAGATGCGTCTGGAGAAGATGCGTCGGGCGACTGACTGCTGCCAGCGGGAGCTTTACCACCACCACAAGCAACAAGTGAAAGGGTCAATGCTAAAACCAATAAAACAGATAAGACTTTTTTCATTATATTTCCTCCTATATTGTACAAGCGTTTTACTTGTACTGCTTATCGAGAAGAATATCACTCGAACAAAAGCATGTCAATAGTTGACCAGTTTTTTGTCTGATATGATAAATTTCTGTCGTTTTTTTGTTGATTTAACTTATTAGTCATTCTTATTTCAACCCCTTTTCTCAATTAAATTTCAGTTTACGATCGTTTTAGTTTTTTAGTTTCCCCTATTTTCAACTTGTACAAATTTCAGCATATCAAAATCAATTAATTAGAATTTTTTTATTTGTACAATGCTAATTCAGCATAATGTATGTACAAGTTAAATTTGTATCGCATAAATGCAATAAAAAACACTAAGCTAACCATTACCGCACAAGGGGATGATGACCAGACGGCTTGCAAAGCTTAAAATAACTTGTTGAAAGCAATTTTGCAGACTAACTATACTTCATTACCACCTCATAAAAAGGATTGCAGCAGGCACTTTTATATGCCTGCTGCAATCCTTTTTTTATAAATTTATCTAAAAGCTTATATTATTGAGCAATACGCAGCCAGTGAAATTACGGAATGGATAGAAAAGCAAATATGCTTAAACTTTATAGAATTTATGTCAATAAGTTTCTAAAAAACAGTAAAAAACTGCACCGCTTGAAACAAGCATTAGCGATTATTTTATAGCTAAAATATCAAAAATTTTGAAAAAACAAAGAAATCGATCGGTTTTTAGCTGAATATTTTTTCTTTTCTTCCTCTGTTTTATCGTCAAATGCAAAATTTCAGTTGTGTTTTTACGCTAATTATCGTTAATCTACACAGATAATTTTATTGGATTCAGAAGTTATATACAACCTTTTTGGAAGTATTTCACAGCCATATTCTCCATTTTTATCTTAAATGTAGAATTATGGGAGCAGTATTGACAAACTTAGAAATCATACCTATAATGGTGGCACAAAAATTTAGTAAACCAGTTTCGTAAACCATTTAACATATATAAACTCTAGTTTTCTATAATTAAGTAAATAACAATTAGTTAAAGTGCAATACAGTTTCCTTAAAATCAATACAAATAGTGCAGATTAATTGCAAAAGGAAGGATACAAAATGCCGAGCTTTCGAAAGAACAATGTCACAATCAATGACGTTGCCGCAGCCGCAAAGGTTTCAAAAACAACAGTATCGCGCTACCTAAACGGAAAGTACGAGTTTATGTCGCCCGAAACAAAGCGGTGTATTGAAAAGGTTATTATCGAACTAAATTATCACCCCAGCAACATTGCACGGAGTTTAAAATCTCAAAAAAGCAGGGTGATAGGTTGTATTATAGCCGATATCACCAGCCACTTTTCCTCAATATTGGTCAAGGGTGTCAGCGATGTATGCCTACGCAACGGATATCAAGTGTTGTTTTTAAATGTGGACAACAATGCTCAAAAGGAGCTGGATGGGATACAATCCCTGCTCAACAGCCAAGTGGATGGTCTGATCATCAATACCACGGGTTACAACGACGACTATATCATTGAGCTTTTTCAAAAAGGTTTCCCCGTAGCGTTGGCCGACCGTTGCCTGCTGGATCGTTTCGCGGTAGACACCGTTACCACGGAAAACTACCACACCACCTACGACTGCATCAAGCACCTTTACCATCAGGGATACAAACGTGTGGCCTTTTTCACTGAGGCTGAAGGGAAAATCAGCAGCCGTTACATCAGGCACAGTGGCTTTTTAGCCGCTATGGAACAGCTTTATCACATTGACGGAAACGAATGCACCTTTCCGGTAGATGCCAACGATCTCAGTGTTTGTGTCAAAAGTTTAGATGCTTTTATCGGTAAATATCCGGACGAACCGATTGCTATTTTTACCGTAAACGGCGTTACCCTGCTGAATGTTTTAAACGGCATGAACAAAGCGGGCTATGAAATCTCGAATAAGCTTGGCATCTGCGGCTTTGATGATTGGGGCTGGGCCTCAGTGATTCCCCCGGGAATCACCACAATCACTCAGGATTCTCACAAGGTGGGAGTTCTTTGTGCAGAGCTGGTAATCAAAAGAATTAAAAATAAAAATCGAAGCAAGCCTAAATTTCTGGAGCTGCCAAATGAACTTGTTATTCGCGGCTCCACCAAGCTGATAAAACAAAAATAATGCCCAAAGGAGATCCCACCATGGACAAACAAAAAGTAAAAGCGCTACTAAAAGGCGCCATGATTGCTGTGATTCGCTGTGCAGACTTTGATACCGCCCAAGCGGTATGCAAGTCCGCTTTGGAGGCGGGCATTGACGCTTTAGAGATTACATTTTCAGTCAAAGATGCTCCAAAGCTCATTCGGGAATTAAAAGCTGAGCTGCCAAACGCAGTGATCGGTGCAGGCACCGTGCTCAATGAGATGCAAGCAGAAGAGGCGCTTGCAAGCGGAGCTGACTTTATCGTTTCCCCCTGCATCGTTCGGGAGGTGGGCGAGTTCTGTGCAGTAAATAAGGTTTTTTGCTCGATGGGAGCGGCTACCCCTACCGAGGCATACCAAGCTCATCTTTTAGGCTGTGAGGTGGTCAAGCTTTTCCCAGGCGAATGCATTTCCCCCGGTATCATCAAAGCCTGCAAAGCCCCCATGCCGTTTCTTGAATTTATGCCCACCGGCGGCGTGGATGATACTACCATCAAAAGTTGGTTTGATGCAGGTGCTTACGCTGTTGGTTTGGGCGGATATCTCACAGGTGGTATCCATAAAGGCAATCTTCCCCTTATCCAAGAGCGTGTCGATAGGCTCAAAGCTGCGAGAGGAGAAGTATTTTGAAAACGAATCTTTTGGTTATCAATACCCTAGTCTATCAGAATCAGCTGAAAGCAGGTGTTGCGCAGGCCAATTTGCTCAAACCGCTACACGAGCTGGGAGTTAGCAACGTGGAAATCCGCCGTGAATTTATTCGGGATTTTGCCACTGAACTGCCCGACATTGCGCATGCCGCCACTCGCTATGGCATTCGTCTGTTCTATTCAGTTCCCTCTTATGTGTATGAAGACGGTAGGCTGATGGCCGAGCGTCTGGAGGGTTTTTACCGTGAGGCACAAGAAATGGGCTGTGGTTTTGTAAAGCTGAATATCGGCGATTACGAAACCGTCACCGCAGAAGATATAAAAACGATATCCACTTTATGTGAGAAGTACAGCATTTCGCAGACCATTGAAAATGACCAGACCCCCGAAAATGGATGCAGCAAAAAAATCAAATCCTTTTTGGAGTCTGTTGGGGCACTGGGAGGGAACATCACCCTTACATTTGATGTCGGCAACTGGTTTTGGACGAGTGAAGACCCCTTCGAAGCGGCTCGCCTACTGAAAGAATATGTCACTTATATCCATATAAAAGACGTGCTGCAAGGCACTCCGCCTACGGCAGCGTACCTCGGAGAAGGCGACTTGCATTGGGAGGCTATTTTGAGGGAGCTTCCCGCCAATGTTCCTGTCGCGCTGGAATATCCTTGCGACGGCTGCCTACCTGATGAAATTCAAAAACTGTTGGAGGCAGATATTTAATTTAGGGCGCAATACACTGAACATATATTTCTATTTTAAGGAGGAGTTGTAGTGTTAGACATCATCATCGGCATCATTCTCTTGGCATCTTTCATTGGTTTTACCGTATATGCGGTAAAAGGCGGCAACCTCATGATCGGCTTCTTGGTTATGTCAATTTTCTGGACTGCACTGGCAATTATCGGCGGGCAGCTTACCTGGGCAGATGCGCAGGTAAAGATCTTCCAAGGCGGCCCGGAAAGCTGGGGCGCAACCGCGGTTGTTGTTATTTTTGGTAGCTGGTTCGGACAAGTTCTGGTCAAAACCGGAATCGCAGCTACCATTATTCGCAAAACGGTAGAGCTCGGCGGAGATAAACCGCTTGTCACCACAGTTTTGCTGTGCATTGTAACCGGGCTTATCTTCACCAGTACCTTCGGTGCAGGTGCAGTTGTTGCGGTGGGTGTTATCGTCCTCCCTATCCTGCTCTCTCTGGGCGTACCCAAGCCTTTGGCCGTTTCCGCTTACCTGATGAGTGTCGGCTCGGGCATGTATGTAAACCTCGTACTCTTTAAACAAATGCAAGGCATCTTCGAGGGCTTCCAGTACGACAGTAACTACCTCAAATTTGGTTTCGCCGCTATGGCAGTGCAGCTGGCCGTTATTGTGGTTATGATTGCGGTACGTCTGAATAAAAAAGCTCTTGTTCATTCGTGGGCAGCGTCCACCGGTAGCATTGAGGGAGCGGAAGCACCTTGGTTTTCGTTGATTACCCCCCTCATTCCTGTAGTACTCGCCATCGTATTCGGCTGGCAGCCTATCCCCGCGTTTATTGTCGCGGCCTTTTATGCATTGTTTGTCTGCGGTAAAATTAAGTCTTACAAAGACTGCGAGCAGATTGTCACCAAAACCTTCTACGACGGTGTTGTGGACGTTGCATCCCTGCTCGGCTTCCTGTTCATCCTGCCGATGTTTAACAAAATTGCAGGCCCCTGCTCCTATTTCTTCGAAAAGATTCTCGGTGGCGTAATCCCCACAAATGCATTGTTCCTGTGCATCCTTTTCGCCATTATTGCACCCTTGGGCCTGTTCCGTGGTCCGCTTACCGTATTTGGTGCAGGCGCAGCAGTTCTTGGCATTTTAAACGGTATGGGCATTTACAGCGCGGTACTTCTGTTCCCGCTCATTTATACCCCTACCATTACAATGAACATTTCATGCTGCCCCACACAGTCGTGGAACCTGTGGGCAATCAATTACGCGAAGGTGAGCACCAAAGAGTTTTTAACCTCCGGCGTACTCTGGGGTTGGATCATCTGCGCAGTCAACAGCCTTATTGTGTACTTTATGTACGGCATGCATTAATGCACTGATTTTTTACTACCGCCAATCCCCTCGCAGCGGGTTGGCGGTAGCCTTAAAAACAAATCTGCATGGCATATCCCAAAAATACAGGATATTGGAGCAGTTTCCCGTCTTTTCGGGATATTCCATAAATGGTATCGCAACAGGCGCAACAGAAAGGAGCCCACTATTATGAGCAACAGAGCAATCAGAGTCGGCATTGACGTAGGCGGAACCCACACCAAGGCAGTTGCCATTGATAACCTCACGCATGAAATCGTAGGCAAAGCCTCGGTAATGACAACCCACGACCACGAAATGGGTGTGTCTGCGGGCGTAATCAAAGCCTTTCAGAACTGCCTCAATGCAAATAGTATCGACCCGCAGGACGTTATTTTTATAGCGCACAGCACCACGCAGGCAACCAACGCACTGCTTGAAGGCGACGTTGCCGAGGTTGGCGTAATGGGCATTGGCAAAGGCGGTTTGGAGGGTATGCTCGCCAAAAAGCAAACCAAGTTGGATGACATTGATCTTGGTACCGGCAGAACCATTAAAATTCACCACACCTACCTAAAGCTGAAAGATATGACTGACTCAGTTGTGGAGAGTGCTATCAAAGAACTCACCGATTGCGGTTCACAGGTTATTGTAGCAAGTAAGGCCTTCGGTGTAGATAACATCACCGAGGAAGAACAGGTGCAAAAAGTTGCCGAAAAACATAACATCCCCGTTTCGGTCGCTTCTGAAATTAGCAAGCTTTACGGGCTGACCCGCCGTACCAGAACTGCCGCTATCAACGCCAGTATTCTGCCTAAAATGCTGGATACCGCCAGCAGCACCGAACAGAGTGTCCGCTCAGCGGGCATCGAAGTACCGCTGATGATTATGCGCGGTGACGGCGGTGTCATGGATATATCTGAAATGAAAAAACGCCCCGTGCTCACCATGCTTTCCGGCCCGGCCGCCAGCGTTGTAGGGGCACTGATGTACCTGCGTGCTTCCAACGGTGTTTATTTTGAGGTAGGCGGCACCAGTACCAACATCGGTGTTATCAAAAACGGGCGCCCTGCCGTAGATTACTCCATCGTTGGCGGGCACCCCACCTACATCAATTCACTGGATGTACGCGTTCTCGGTATTGCCGGAGGCAGCATGGTGCGCGCCGGTAAGGAGGGTATTAAAGATGTAGGCCCGCGCAGCGCCCACATTGCCGGTATGCCCTACGCTGTTTATACCCCAGAAGAGGAGATTTTAGACCCACAGGTGGAGTTTTTTTGCCCCAAAAAGGGGGACCCGAGCGATTATGTCGCCATTCGTCTGGCAAACGGCAAGCGTATCACCATTACCAATAGCTGTGCCGCCAACGTGCTTGGCATTGTTAAACCCGAGGACTACTCCTATGGTAACGTTGCATCTGCCCGAAAAGCAATGCAGCCCCTCGCCGACTATATGGGGCAGACTGTAGAGCAGGTGGCGGAAGCGATTCTGGCAAAGTCTTACGAAAAGATCAAGCCTGTTATTGAAACACTGGCTGAAAAGTACAAGCTGGAAAAAGACCAGATATCGCTCGTGGGTGTGGGGGGCGGTGCTGCCGCCCTGCTGCCCTATACGGCAGAGCATATGGGGCTTTCCTACAACATCCCTGAAAATGCCGAGGTCATCTCCTCCATTGGCGTGGCGCTTGCCATGGTTCGTGATGTGGTGGAACGCGTTATTCCAAACCCCTCAAAGCAGGACATCGCAGCCATCAAAAAAGAAGCAGCCGACCTTGCCATTGCGGGCGGCGCGCTGCCCGACAGCATTGAGGTTCAGATTGAGATAGACGCGCAAACCTCCCGCATTACAGCAATTGCGCTTGGCTCTACCGAAGTGCAGACCACCGATTTGCTGCGTGCCTGCACCGAAGAAGATGCCAGGGAAATTGCTGCCCAATCTTTGGGTACCACAACCGACAAGGTAACACTGGCAGCCAAAAACAACGTCTTCTATGTGTTCACCAGTGAAAAGGCAGACGGCTCCCATCAGCTTCGTATCGTAGATAAGAAGGGCTTTATTAAAATTCAGCGCGGAGACGGAAAAGCCGCAGACTGCACCGTTGCGCAGGCTCCATCCGTCATTGAGCAGATGTGGGAAGAGCTTTCGGTTTATAAGAGCGACATTAAGCTCACCCCCGATATCTACCTTTGCGCAGGCGGCAAGGTGCTTGATTTTGAGGGCATGATGGATCTTGACCAGCTGCAGATGGTGGTAGATACCGAAATCGGCGACCGCGAACCGGATGAGCAGGTCATCCTTGTGGGCGCAAAGAACAATATTTGATGTGATGAAAGAGATGATACGAGAGCTAGTCTCTATGACCGAACAGGAGTGGGGTACCTACGCGTTCAGCCGCGACCCCATTCACAAACGGGTATCCACCGACCTGCGCCGCGAAATGATACAAAGTGCCAACCGCTGTGGGCGCGAAGAAGCACAAAAGCTGCAAAAACGCTTTGGACAGCAAGACATTACACAGCTTGTGGCTGCACTGGGGCTCAATATCAATCGCGAGGATTCCTTTGGGGTGGACAATTTCATCACCTTTGCCCAGTTCCATTCACCCAACAGCATCACCTTGTTTATGGGCAATGTAACCGCCACTCAAGACTTGATTTTAGAACATGATATGGGAGAAATGCTGCAGTACGTAGACGTGGAGCAGCTGCTGACCGCCCACGAAATGTTTCATTTTATTGAGGAAGAAACCCCCACACTTTACACGCGTACAACCCGAATTGACCTGTGGGGTGTTGGCCGTTTACGTTATAAATCGGGGCTTATCTGTTTGGGCGAGATTGCAGCCATGGCGTTTGCCGCGGAGATGCTGCACTTGAACTACAGCCCGTATGTATTTGATGTGCTGCTACCATGGAGCAAAAACGAAATACAGAGCCGTAAGCTATACCAAGATATTTTACAGTTTAAAAACGTTAAGGGAGAAGAAAAAAATGGCTGAAGTAATTCTTATGGGCGAGCCCATGGCTTTATTTGTAGCGGAGACTGTGGGGCCGCTCAGTGAAGTGGAGCATTTCTCAAGAAGCTTGGCGGGTGCTGAGGTAAACGTCTGTACCGGTCTGGTCCGTTTGGGGCATACCCCCGCTTATATTACAAAGTTGGGCAAAGAGCCTATGGGAGAATATATCTACAATTTCTTAAAGCGTGAAAAAATCGATACAACCTTTATTTCGTTTGACGATAACTACCGCACCGGCTTGCAACTGAAAAGCAAGGTGACCGAAGGTGACCCCGCTATAGCCTATTACCGCAAAGGCTCTGCCGCTTCGCAGCTGTGCAAAGAAGACATGGAAGCAATTGATTTTACCGGTATTCAGCATGTTCATGTCACAGGTATTCCCCCGGCGCTCTCCTTATCCTGCCGCGAAGCAACCTACCGCTTGATTGAGCGTGCAAAAGATGCCGGAATCTTTCTTACCTTTGACCCCAACCTGCGCCCTATGCTGTGGGAAAGCCGAGAGAAAATGATTGAGGTAGTCAACGATCTGGCGTCCAGATGCGATATGGTACTGCCCGGTACAGCAGAGGGACTTATCCTCTGCGGCAG
The DNA here is from genome assembly GCF_032017025.1 of Hydrogenoanaerobacterium sp. Lineage (NCBI taxonomy): Bacteria > Bacillati > Bacillota > Clostridia > Eubacteriales > Oscillospiraceae > Hydrogenoanaerobacterium > Hydrogenoanaerobacterium sp. Next base: position 11,771 of record NZ_DALZQO010000035.1, on the reverse strand, counting down.
TGAAGATCCTGCAAAAATTGCAGATTTTTATCAGGCGCTCGGAGTACCGGAGATAATTGTAAAGCTCGGCAAGGATGGAGCCTACGTGCGCACCCTACACGAAAGCTATGTTCAAAAGGGGTTCGCTGTGAAAAAGGTTGTCGATACCGTGGGTGCGGGCGATGGCTTTGCCGTGGGCATCATCAGCGGACGTCTGGAGGGATTGCCGCTACGCGACTGCGTTATACGCGGAAATGCCATCGGTTCTATCCAAGTGGAGTTTGTGAGCGACAATGAAGGCCTTCCCAACCGCGATGAGCTCGCAGCCCGCATCGCCACCTATGAGGAATAACCTTCACATCATTTGATGCAAGGAGAGGTTAGCATGAAAATACAGCTGTCACTTGACCGCGTAACCATACCGGAGGCGCTGCAGATTTGCCATGATGCAGCGGATGCGGTAGACATTATCGAAGTGGGCACCTCTATGATCAAGGATTTCGGAAATGCTTCCATTCAAGCAATCCGTCGGGCATACCCCAATAAAACCATCTTGGCGGACAGTAAAACCATTGACGAGGGTGCTTATGAATTTTGCAGCGCTTACGGGGCGGGTGCGGATATCGTTACCGTGATGGGAGCCGCCTCGATTACTACGATTGCTGCCTGCCGTGAGGTTGCCAACGAGCAGCACAAAGACTATATGATCGACCTGTTGGAAGTTTCAGCAGAGAAAATGCAGCTGCTTAGGCAGTTTGAGGACGCAATTTTCTGCCTGCACCTTCCGGCCGACAAAGCAGGCTCCGGGTTGGAGCAGATGATTCAAGATAACCTTCAGCTGCTACAGGGGGTGAGCCGCCTGGCTGTTGCGGGTGGAATCTCGCTTGATACAATAGGGCTGATTGCCCACAGCGGGTTTGAGATAGCGGTTATCGGCGGTGCAATCACCAAAGCGGGTGACCGAAAATTGGCCGCCGAACAATTTCGCCTTGCAACGAAAGGATGATAAGTATGGAACTGATGCAAACCGTTTTGCAGGAGATTTCCGGAGTTTTGGAACGGGTGAAGCCCGAGGAGCTGTCTGCCGTAGCAGATTGTATTCAAAAGCAGCACCGTATCTTTGTGGACGGCGAGGGGCGCAGCGGACTGATGGCGAAGGGCTTTGCCATGCGGCTGATGCATTTGGGCTATCAGGCATATGTGGTAGGCGAGACCATTACACCTGCTGTGTCACAGGGTGATGTGTTTATTGCCGTATCAGGTTCCGGCGAGAGCGCCTATGTGGTATCAGACGCGAAAAAAGCAAAGGAAAAAGGCTGCACTGTGGTTGCGGTAACCAGTAAACCAGAGTCTACTGTTGCAAAAGCAGCTTCGGCTATCCTCACCGTTCCCGGCACGGTGCGCGGCGACGGCGGCGAAAGCCGTGGCTCCATTCAGCTGCTCAGCTCGCTGTTTGACCAATCACTGCACATCACACTGGATGTACTGTGCCTGATGCTGAGCAGACGTGATCATACATCCAACGACACCGCTACCGGAAAGCACTGGTAAACCGGTAAAAATTAATCTGAAAGCTGAGGGCCGTAATATGACCCACAAACAACGAATTTTAAATACCATATCACGCACAAATATGGATAAGTTTCCGGTTCAGTTTGATTTTACCCCAACTGCTTTGGAGCAATATGCAGAGTACTGTCAGCTTACCCATTCCGATGCCTCTATGCTTGAGGTTATGGATAATCATATTATGTTTGCCTACCTAAACGATGGTATGGGTAAGCTCAAAACCCGTTCTTTTAAAGAGCGCTATGTTTTTGATGAATGGAAGGTACGATGGGACATGGCGCAAGAGGGAACATTTTTTGATGTGCACCCGCTGGAGGATATGGACAATTACCCGAGTTATGTTTTTCCTTCGCCCGAAGACCCCGAGCTTCTTGATTATGCAAACGAGATTATAAAAAAATACGGCAATGAATATATGGTGGCCTCCTATCAGGCTTTAAGCATGTTTGAGCGCGCTTATGCGCTACGCGGATTTGAAAACTTTTTGATGGATCTCGCTTGTGAACCTGAGTTTGCAACTGAGCTGCTTGATAAAATCACTGCGTATCAGGTGCGCGTGGCACAGCGTTATGTACTGGCCGGTGTAAGCGCGGGAAGAATAGGAGATGATTACGGCAGCCAGCGCGGCTTGATGATGTCGCCCAACATGTGGCGGGAGATGATAAAGCCCCATATTGCACAAATAATTTCTGTTTATAAAAGTGCCGGTCTGCCTGTTATTTTCCACAGCTGCGGCGATATACATGAGATCATTCCAGATTTTATTGAAATTGGGGTCGATATTCTACACCCCTTGCAGCCCGAAAGCATCAATATTGAGCAGGTTGCGGAAGAATTTGGGGATGAAATTGTATTTTATGGCGGTATCTCCAATCAAAAGGTGCTCCCTTATGGTACCCCCGAAGAGGTGAGAGCTTCTGTAAAAGACCTCTTTGATATTTTCCGCAGAAACGGCAAGGGCTTTATCCTTGCGCCCTCCAATGGCATCGGATCGGATGTACCGCCTAAAAATGTACAAGCCATGCTGGATGCTGCAGAAGAATACCGTTATTTATAAGGGCCGCTTACCGTACACGTTATTTAAAGCAAAATTAAAAAACATCCTGTATCCTTTAGTATGGATACAGGATGTTTTTGGCTTATACATTCTCAAGCTGCGCGCAAACTTGTGCATAGCACAAGTACATAACTGCGTTTGAGACCAATTTGTGATATAATGAATCAAATAGCTAGGCGGTTATTTTGCTGCGTAACTTACGTTTCAACTGTCGTCCCTATCCCTATCTGCAAAGGAGTAACCTATGTATAAAATTATGATCGTAGAAGATGATGTTACCATTACCGAAGTGCTGGAGAGGCAGCTCAAAAAATGGGGATATCTGGTGCAGGCTGTCGCGAACTTTGGCAGTGTACTGGAGCAATTCGAGACCTATGAGCCGCACCTGGTACTTCTCGATATCTCTCTCCCCTTTTTTAACGGATACCATTGGTGTGCCGAAATTCGTAAAATCAGCCAGACCCCAATCATCTTCATTTCGTCTGCAAGCGATGACATGAACCTCGTTATGGCGATTAATCTGGGGGCGGACGATTTTGTGGCAAAGCCTTTTAATTTAGAAGTAGTGACGGCGAAAATACAAGCGGTACTCCGCCGTACTTACTCGTTCGGGGCCGACATGAATGTTCTTAATCACAACGGCGTTACGCTCAATCTTGGTGAATCTATCCTGCTTTATGGAAACGAACGGTTGGAGCTGACAAAAAATGAATTTAGAATCATGCAGCTTCTGATGGAGCATAAAGGCAACACCGTTGCAAGAGATACTATTATTAAAAAACTGTGGGAAACCGAGAGCTTTATTGATGACAACACACTTACCGTAAACGTCACCCGCTTGCGCAAGAAGTTGGAGGGCATAGGCCTTTCAGATTTTATTGCCACTAAAAAAGGGGTCGGCTATTTGGTGGAGGCTTAAGCTGTGAAAAGAATTTCAATCTATCGCGCCTACCTAAAAAGCCGAAGAAGTCTCTTGTTTTTGCTTGCTATTCTATTAATTGCACTATTCGCCGTGTATGGGCTGTATGGCCTGCCTTGGGGGCCGGCAATCTATGTTGCATTGATTATTCTTGCGGCGGTGCTGGTGTTTGTTGTTTTGGATTTTCTCAACTACCAAAAGAAATTTTTACAGCTGCGAATTTTAAAACAGCAGGCGGGTTATCATCTGGGCGAGCTGCCGCTGCCCAATGACCTGTTGGAACAGGAATACCAAGCAGTACTTCGACTTTTAGAGAAACGGTGCCTTGACACTGAGGAAAACGCCCGGCAAAGTGCGGCTGAAGCCACGCAGTATTATACGCTGTGGTCACATCAGATTAAAACGCCTATAGCCGCCATACGGCTGCTTTTACAGGAGGAAACGCTGGACCGCGGCACCTTGGAACAGGAACTATTCAAAACCGAGCAGTACGTTGAGATGGTGCTGCAATATCAGCGGCTCGGCATGGATTCTCACGACTTGGTGTTGCAGGAGTATTCAGTAGACGCTCTGGTAAAACAGGCACTTAAAAAGGTTTCCACTCTCTTTATCCATAAAAAAATCGGTGTGAACATTGCACCGATTAATTGCCGTACCATTACCGATGAAAAATGGATGATATTTGTCATTGAACAACTGCTCACCAACGCCGTAAAGTACACGCAGGAGGGCAAAGTTTCCATCTACCTTGCCGACAACCTACCGGAAACACTTGTCATAGAGGATACCGGAATCGGTATTCAGCCGGAGGATTTATCTCGTGTATTTGAATGGGGCTACACCGGCTATAACGGCAGGCTGAATATGCGGTCTACCGGCATTGGGCTAAGCCTGTGCAAGCAGGTGCTGACACTGTTGGGGCACTCTATTGCTATTACCTCAACCGTTGGCAAAGGAACAAAAGTAATGCTTTCGCTTTCACGTGAAAAGTTTGATATCGAATAAAGGTTACAGAGCACCTTACAAAAATGTAAGGTTTGAAAAAAGAAATGTAAGTCGATTCAATGGCTGTACATTTCTTTTTTTCTTATACTATAGTTATAGACTAATATAGCTTGGAGGAATTTTTACGATGTCTCTTTTAGACGTAAAGCATTTGAAAAAAATATATACCACCCGCTTTGGCGGCAATCAGGTACAGGCTTTATCCGATGTAACTTTCACGGTGGAACAAGGTGAGTACGTAGCAATTATGGGCGAATCGGGTTCAGGCAAGACCACACTGCTGAACATCTTAGCGGCTTTGGATAAGCCCACCGGTGGCGAAGTGCTGTTAAACGGAAAAAACATGACACAAATCCCAGACGGGCAGATGTCTGCATTCCGCAGAGATAACCTTGGCTTTGTGTTTCAGGATTTCAACCTGCTGGATACCTTTTCGCTAAAGGATAATATTTTTCTGCCGTTGGTGCTTTCACACAAAAGCCCCGATGAAATGAATAAACGCATAGAGCCCATAGCTGCAAAGCTGGGCATCACTGATTTGCTGGAAAAATACCCTTATGAAGTTTCCGGCGGACAAAAACAACGTGCTGCCGTTGCCCGTGCGCTCATCACTGCCCCGCAATTGGTATTGGCCGATGAGCCGACCGGTGCTTTGGACTCCAAGGCGACCGACGGATTGCTGCGTGTATTTCAGGGAATCAACAACGAGGGGCAGACCATTCTGATGGTCACCCACAGCACTCGCGCTGCCAGCCATGCCGGACGTGTACTGTTCATTAAAGACGGGGTCGTGTTTCATCAGCTCTATAAGGGTAACATGAGCAATGAAGAAATGTATCAGAAAATTTCCGATACACTTACCGTTCTGGCAACAGGAGGAAAGGCACGTGAATAAGTTTTTCTACCCTCGATTGGCATGCACCAATATCAAAAAGAACAAAAGCATCTATCTGCCCTATCTGCTGGCCGGCACTTTGATAGTTGCTCTGTTTTATATCCTCAGCTCTATTACAATCATGGTTTCTGAGAGCCACGTAGCCGGCGGCGGAACCATGGGAGCCATTTTACAGCTCAGCTCATGGGTGTGTGGCTTTCTGTCACTGATCATTCTCTTTTACATCAACAGCTTTATTATGAAGCGCCGTAAAAAAGAGTTTGGCTTGTACAGCATTTTAGGCATGGAAAAGCGGCACATCTCTATTGTTATGCTGTGGGAAGTTGCAATTTCCGGAGCTATCAGCATTATCTGCGGCATTGCAGGCGGTGCACTTTTCAGCCAGCTTCTGTTTTTGTTGCTGCTGAAAATAGTGGGGCTGCCAGCGGCACTTACCTTTCAAATTCCGCTAAGTTCGATTGTTTCAACCGGAATTTTGTTCGGGTTGGGCTTTGTAGCAATTTTGGTTTTCGATATCGTCGGCATTATACGGTCTGACCCTATTGCTTTGCTACACAGTACCAAAGAGGGCGAACGAGAGCCAAAGGCACGCTGGCTGCTGGCACTGATTGGCGCTGTAACTCTGGGTGGCGGCTATGGGCTGTCCTGGATGGTTCAGACACCGTCCGATGCGGTGGCTGCCTTTTTCTTTGCGGTTATGCTGGTCATCATCGGCACCTACTGCCTGTTTATTGCAGGCAGTATTGTGGTACTTAAGCTTTTGCGCAAAAACAAAAAATTTTACTATCAGTCAAAAAACTTTATCTCCGTATCCGGTATGATTTACCGCATGAAGCAAAACGCTACCGGCCTTGCAAACATCTGCATTCTCTCCACCTGTGTTCTTGTAACACTTTCTTCCACCGTTTGCCTGTTCATCGGGGAGGAAGATATTTTGCGCAGCAGGTTCCCCCGACAGGTACAGGTAACCTGTATTGCCGACGAACAAAACACCGAGCTGGTAGAGGCAACTGCCAACAGTCATGCACAGGAATACGGTTTTACCATTGAAAATGCCGTGGGCTATACAAGCTTTAGTTGTGCCACAAAAAGAAATAACAACACCTTTGATATGAGCAAATTCTATGGAGCTGACACTTATGAATTAGACATGATTTTGCTGGAGGACTATAACCGTATTACCGGTGCATCGGAACAACTCAAAGACGACCAGATCCTGATTTATAGCAGCGGCAAACCTTTGAAAGAAGCTACCATTACTTTAAATGATCAAAGCTATGAGGTTGCAGGAACTATTCCAAATCCAACATTTATAAGCTCAATCGGTATGGGTGAACGGCTTACAGTAGTAGTTCCTGCTCTGGCGGACCTTGAACAGTTTAGAGATAGCTTTAATAGGAGCTATGGTGGGGAAAACGAGCGCAATCTTTGGTATGATTACAAGTTTGATGTGTTAGGAGATTCGAACAGGCTGCCCGACTACTACGCCACAATGCGCAGTGCCTTTAACGAAGCTGTGCCTCGCCTCGGCACGGTCGATAACATTGACTCCGCGCGGAATGACTTTTATCAGGTTTACGGCAGTATGCTGTTTGTGGGTATTTTCTTTGTTACACTATTCCTGATCGCCGCGGTGCTGATTATCTATTACAAGCAGATTACCGAGGGCTTTGATGACCACGAGCGTTTTCAGATTATGCAAAAGGTAGGCATGAGCGACAAAGAGGTTCGCAGCACCATTCAAAAGCAGGTGCTTATGGTATTCTTTCTGCCGCTTGGTATGGCGGTGCTCCACATCACCGTCGCATTCCGTGTACTGTGCAAAATGCTGGTCGTGTTTAATATGACCAATACGACATTGTTTTTGCTGTGCACCATAGGCGCAGTTTTAGTATTTACGGTGCTTTACTTTGTGGTTTATCAGCTTACTGCTCGCACCTATTACCGCATTGTACAGGGTAAGGTTTGAAATGAAATTATGCCATATTGATTGACATTTTTGTAATACTTGCCGTAATAATATTTCGGTAGAAGCACACTATTATTTGGGTCTACCTTCCCGTTTATGTAATCAGATAGATAATTCCGCCCAACAAACCGGTACCAAGCATGACAAAAATCGGATTTGGCTTAAACTTGCGTATCACAAAAAGTGCCGCTGAAAACAAGCCAACCGAAACAAAATCAATTGTGCTGATGTTCCAAGAAAAGCCCTGCTGCCCCCAGAAGGAAAGTACCAGAATAGATAGCCCCGCGGATGCAATCAGTGCGATTACTACCGGCCTCAGCCCGCTGAGCACGCCTTGTATCACTGCTATTTCTTTGTACTTGTAGTATAAAAACGCGAGCAGCGAAACTATTACGCAGGACGGCAGTATACACCCTATCGTAGCTACAATGGCACCTGCAACTCCCGCAATCTGTATCCCTACAAAAGTGGAGGAATTGATTGCGATGGGCCCGGGCGTCATTTCCGCAATGGTGATGAGGTCTGTAAACTCAGTAAGAGTCAGCCAGTGGTGAATGTCTACCACTTGATTCTGAATCAGGGGCATTGCCGCGTATCCACCGCCAATGCTGAACAATCCAATTTGGAAGAAACTCCAAAAAAGCTGCAAATATGCCATGGGTCAAGACCGTTCCTTTCTGCTTTTTTCACTCTGAAATGCCATAACCGCACCCAATGTTCCACAAATTAGAATAATGAAAATGACATTCACCTTGAAGAAGAAAGTAGCGATAAACGCCCCCATCATTACAAATATGGGCAGCATTTTCTTTTCTTTTACTACATTACCGCCCATATTGATTGTAACGTCGGCAATTACCGCAGCAACACCCGCCTGCATCCCCTTCAGAACCGCGGCTACAACCACATTATCACGAAATGCAGTGTAAAACAAAGAGATGATGGAGAGTGTAATGAGTGGTGGTAATACAGTACCCAAAATTGTTACCAGTGCGCCGAAAAAGCCTGCAATGCGGTACCCCAGTAAAATAGAAGCATTTACTGCAACAGCCCCCGGAGAGGACTGTGCAATAGCAGCCAAATTCAGCATCTCCTCTTCTTCAATCCACTTTAGGTCGTCTACAAATTTTTTCTTCATCAGCGGAATAATGACGAACCCGCCGCCAAACGTAAATGCACTTAAATAAAAGGTAGATGTAAATAGTTTGCGATAAACCTTTAGGTCTTTTTTCATGGTTTCATACCCTCCTTACTTTTACTATTCTACTCCTTAAAACATCTTATGTAAAACAGTATAAGCTCATCCAGTCCCATGCTTAAAGCTAATTTAGCAAGCCAGCACGGGGTAATAACGCTGCCGTACACGCATACACAACAAAAGTCCTTACATTCTTTTTTTATTGCAGCGTAATTTTGATTTCGAACTGCAGTGTCTCACCCGGCTAAAGGCGGGAGCAGCATCCGTTTTTTCGTACTGTGCAGCAGCATATGCAATGATTTGCAGCCCTCTGCCTGTAAGTTCCAGATTTTCTGCCGCGTTTTTAATCTTACCTACAGCCTTACATGGCATAAAATATTGGGGAAACACCTTTTTTACATAGAGGTTGAGTCTTGTAAAGTCGGGGGTGATTGTTGGTAAGCACCCAGCCATCCATTCAAAATTGCAGTATCGTAAACAACCGTATAATTCAGAAATCAGAAATTCGCTTTATATCGAAGTTGTTTTGCTTATCGTTCAGCGCTGAAAGAACTTGCGGTACTTCAGCGGAGGAATACCAAATCGCTCCTTAAAGCTGCGGCTGAGATGAAACTGGCTGCAAAACCCCAACTGTACTGCGATCTCTTCTATAGAAAGCAGCGAATTCTCCAGCAGTTGCTGTGCCGAATCCAGCCGTATTTTTGAAATAAGCTGCTTGGGCGAAAGCTCTACCGTGCTGTAAAACATATTGCGCAGCGTTCGCTCGCTCATTTGCAGGTGTGCGCTAAGCTCCCCCACTGTTACGGTTTGAATATTTTCGCGGATATATTGTTCTGCTATACGTAAGTTTTCTGTGTGTTTTGAAGCAGCTGTAGTAAGCAGCATATGCTGCAAAATGTTGCATACCGAAGTAAACAAAGTAGAGGAAATATCCCAGCGTCCCGCTTTTGCATAAACCAAGCTCTGTTCAAACAAGCACATTACAAAATCGCTCACCGCAAGATTATAAACAGTATCGGCAGCCGCAAATTGTTGTTCACTCTTAAATTCAAACCACCAGAAATGCCAAGTATCGTCTTTACAGCGGTAGCTAAATTTTTCATTCGGATGCATAAAAATAAAATCACCCTGCCCCACCTCGAAGGTATGGTTATCGTAACAAATGACTCCATTTCCAAGTGTGGTGTACACAAAATATGTTTTTCCCGCAGTAACAGGCTTGCGTGGTGTGCAATAGGTTTTATCTCCAACAATGTTAAAAATAGTGTCCAGTACAATGTTTGTAACCAGTTCCGGTGCGTCATTTACGCAGAAATCAAAGTACAATATGCTCACCCCTGTTGCAAAATTTTATATATTTAGAAATTATCACAATTAACCTGAAATCGCAAGGGTAAGCAGTAAATAAATAAATTTTTAGCATAATTCTGCATATACCAGTTTTGTTCTGTGTAATTTGTCAAATAATACAGTTTCATTTTTTATATGAATTTTCCGATATCTATATATTTTTCCGTTTTGTGCATTTGCTTTTTTTGCAAAGCAGAGTAAGCTATAGCTGAAACAGTAATACGAAACGGAGTGTACTATATGACTTCAAAAGAACGCGTTTTAATGGCCATTAACCACGAGGAGCCGGACAGAGTACCTGTTTGTGCTACGTATGTACCCGAAATTGAAGACAAACTGATGGCAAAATACCACCCGGACGGTGACCTTGGTGTTGCGCTTGGCAATGACATGGTCAAGATTGCATCGGGGCTGGAAAATAGCTTTTACTATAAGCCCGACCCTGAGTACCTCTGTCCCTACGGTATCACGTGGAAGAATATTAGCAACGAGACAGGGCATTTTACCGAAATACACAAGCATCCACTCGCGGGTGACGAGCAAAAAATATACGATTATACCATGCCTGACCCAGCCAAAGCAACCGATGTGATTGACGCAACCAAAGCGGCGGTTGCGGCCTATGGCAAAGAAAAATGGATTATCGGCTCCTGCCAGTGCAGTGTTTTTGAAGCAGCATGGTATCTGCGCGGGTTGGATACCTTTATGATGGATTTGGCAATGGAGGAGGACTACGCCATTGCTCTGCTTGATAAGGTAATGCAATACCCGCTGCAGATGGGGCACCAGTTTATTGACCTTGGTGTTGATATGGTGTGGCTCGGCGATGATATTGCTACCCAGCAAAACATGATGATGTCGCCCGATATGTGGCGCGAGCACTTTAAACCGCGTTATGCGCAGATGTTTGCAGAGTTTAAAAAGCATAACCCCAATATTAAGCTGTGTTATCACTCCTGCGGAAATTTGCAGGCTGTAGTGGATGATTTGGTAGAGATCGGTTTGGATGTGCTCAATCCCATTCAGCCGATGGCAATGAACCCTGCCGAATTCAAGAAGCGTTTTGGCAAAAACATCACCATGTACGGTACCATGGACGTACAGCAGATTATGCCGTTCGGTACCCCCGCTGATGTACGCCGTGAGGTAAAGCAGCTCATCACCGACTGCGCACCCGGCGGTGGTTTTATTCTCTCACCTGCTCATCACATCCAGTCTGACACCTCGGTAGAAAATATAGAAGCCTTTTATCAGGCGGCGCGCGACTTTGGTGCTTACCCCATTATCAAATAGGCCAGGCTCTTTACGGCGAAATTGCACCTACAATAAAATATTCTACCAACAAGCGAACACTACATAATAAGGGGGAGGCTTTGGGCAAGCGTGCACCGGAAATTGCAATAGAGCCGCGAGCGCGTTCGCGGCAGCCCATCGCCAGCGCGACGGCCTGCGTCTGGATTACACGGTAGCCGTGCTTCTCGCTAACGAGGTGTAAATTGCGGTCAGGTGTAATCCAAATTTTAAGCACTTTGTCGCGACAATTTAACTTAAATTTGTAAGTATTGACAAAAAGCAAAAAAATGATTTCCAAATGATTGACACACGAATCAAAATCAATTAAGATGGTGCCAACGAAGAAAGTACCAGAGTTTGGAGAAGTGCAAGTTCCTCTCTTATGAGGGTACTTGCACTTTTTTATATGTCGTTTAATGGATCTATCCTGTATTTGTATGCTTAATAAGCAATTAAAAATCTTTTCATGTTTTTGTTATTTTATAAGGAGGCAATTAAAATGGGAAAGTACATAATGGCACTCGACCAGGGAACAAC
>NZ_DALZQO010000034.1:0-26361 GCF_032017025.1 Hydrogenoanaerobacterium sp. | reverse complement strand
ACCAATGCCGCCCCCACTGTTACCCTGACAGCCGAGCCCACCCGCACCGTCAAGGACGGCAAGTTCCTCGTCAACATCAGTGCAACAGCCGCCGATGCGGACGGCGATGCAACCACGCTGGAATGGGATAACAAGGCGGCTGACGGCTACTATGCCCCAGGCACGCACACCGTAAAAGTTCGTGCAAAGGATATCGCTGGTGTATATTCTCCTTGGGCATCAAAGACTTTCACCATTACCAGCTCCGCACCGACTGTAACCCTGACCGCAATCCCCTCCCGAACCACGAATAACGGCAAATTCCTTGTCAGTATCAGCGCCACTGCCACCGATGCGGACGGCGATGCCACCACGTTAGAGTGGGAAAATAAGGCGGCTGACAACTACTATGTCGTTGGTACGCACACCATCCGTGTTCGCGCCAAAGATGCTACCGGGTTGTATTCGGAGTGGGTGTCAAAAACCTTTACCATCGTAAACTCTGCACCAACTGCGCCGGTCATTAGCCGAACCCCAAGTGGCAACAGCGTACCACCCGGAACGCCGGTTACCATCAAGGCAACCAGTTCCGACCCCGATGGTGATGCTGTCACCCTGGTCTGGGAGGGTCGAAATGCTGAAACACAAACCTACCCGCTGGGCAAAAATGTGGTGCGTGTCAAAGCGGTGGATTCCGCAGGTACTGAATCGCCCTGGTCCGCCATTGTATTCTTTGTAGCTGACTCAAACGGCAATGGCGGTATGACCCTCACCGGCCCCGATTCTGTCATCATGGAGAACGGGATTGAAGGCGCCACCATCACGGAATATACCTTTACGGTGCCTCCAGTGAGCGGTCACAGCGGCGGCGACCACGGCAGGGTACGCGGCTACAACAGGCTGACCGGTCAGTGGGATCAGCTGGACTACGGCACTACCTCCAACGGCATCACCTTCAGCCGCAGCCTCGGCGCAGGCGTATACACAAGGCTGGAATTCTATTATTACACCAATCACGACTGCATGTATAACAAGAGCAACATCACGTATTCCGTAACCTATCATTTCGAGTAAGAAGGAGGAAAAACCATGAAATCTTTCATTTGCAAGCTGAAGAACAAGGCTGTCACAGCCGCAGTCAGAACCTGCAACAGCCTTTCCGGAAACCGCGGAGAGGGCTACATTGATACGGCCATCAAAATCCTGCTGGCGGTTGTCATCGGCGCTCTGCTACTGGCGGGGCTTTATGCCCTGTTTGGGGAAACGGTACTGCCGACCTTGACCCAGAGAATCAAGGAAATGTTCAACTATGGAGGCTAATGGCATCGCACAGGCGGTGCTTTTTTCTTCTCTGCTTATGGCGGCTTCTGTGTGGGATCTCCGCAAACGGATCATCCCGGACAGCATCTGCCTCCTGATTGCACTGGCGGGGCTGATTGATTTCAGCCCCGCCAAGCTCTTGGGAGTCTTTGCGGCGCTGCCGCTGTTGATTACCGCCTTATACAGACCAGGCGGTGTCGGCGGCGGGGATATCAAGCTCACTGCCGCCGCAGGCATTGTTATGGGATTTTTGGGATGCACAATCGGGCTGACGCTTGGCCTGATCGCATCCCTCTTTTTTTATTTCTGGGCCCAAGTCATCAGAAGGTTCCGCAAACTGGAGCCGCAGAAAGCGGCGCAGGCATCCCTGCCGATGGCGCCGTTTTTGTCCCTCGGCTTTCTTGCCGTAACCATTCTAAATATTGGAGGAATTATCTCATGAAAAGAATCCGTATCAGCAGAAAAAAGGCCATTCTAATCGCCGGTATCGCCGCCGTTTCTCTGGCCGCCGCCCTTATTCCCAAGGCTGTGAAAGCGGCGAAATATCGCAAATACAGCTCCGCCAGCTTCTAAATCACAATGAAATTAAGGAGGAAAATCCTATGAGTCTTTTTAAGAACCGCACGGTTATCGGCGTGATCTGCATCCTTTTGTCCCTGCTCATTTGCTTCGGAGTGACGCCGCTGTTCAACAAGTCCGTCAGCCAGAAAACCGAGATCGTCCGCGTGGTCAAGGAAATCAAGGCGGGCGATGAGATCACAAAGGATACGGTCCAGACTGTGGAGGTGGGCGGCTTCGGGCTGCCCGACAATGTCATCCGCCAGAGTGAAACGGTCATCGGCAAATATGCTAAAGCCGACCTCTCCATCGGGGACTATATCTTAAACACCAAGCTGTCCGACACCCCGGCTGCGGAGAATGCCTACCTTTATAATCTGGACGGCACCAAGCAGGCCATGTCGGTGACCATCAAGAGCTTTGCAAACGGTCTGTCAGGCAAGCTTCAGAGCGGCGATATCGTGTCGGTCATAGCCGCGGATTACAAAAAGCAAGGCATGACCGTCATCCCTGCTGAGCTGAAATACGTGGAGGTCATCAGTGTGACGGCCTCCTCCGGATATGACGCCAATACCGGCGAGGCCAAATCCGAGACAGATGAGCGTGAGTTGCCCTCCACGGTAACCCTGCTGGTATCTCCTGAGCAAAGCAAAGTATTGGCAGAGTTGGAATCTGACGGTAAGCTCCATTTGTCCCTCGTTTACCGCGGCACGCCTGCCAACACCGCCAAATTTACAGAAGCACAGGACAAGGTAATCGCCGCCTTGTATCCCGCGGAGCAGCCGGAGGACGGCCCCGCCGAGCCTAAGTCCCAGGGAACGGAGGATGGCACTGTATCTGAAGTACCCGCGGAAAGCGAGGTGCAGTGATGCTGAATTTTAAGAAAAAAAGCATTTTCACCCGCCAGTCTGCCGGGGAAGATGCCCAGCCGGAGCAAGAGCCCCAGAGCGGTGTTCTTGCTGTTTGGGGCTCCCCCGGCAGCGGAAAGACGGTTACAGCCGTGAAGCTCGCAAAACATCTTGCGGACCGAAAGAAAAACGTGGTGCTTCTGCTATGCGATATGACTGCGCCCATGCTGCCCTGTGTTTGCCCACCCTCCGATCTGGAGAGTGAGCATTCGCTGGGCAGTATCCTTGCCGCCACTCATGTAACCGAACCGCTGATCAAGCACAATCTTGTGACGCTCAAGAAAAACAGCCATCTAACCATCCTTGGCATGAAAAAGGGAGAGAACGAATACACCTACCCGCCCTATGAGCAGACGCAGGCTCAGGAGCTGATGGACGGACTCCGGGAGATCGCCCCTTTCGTGGTGGTAGACTGCGGCAGTTATATCGCCAACGACATTCTCTCCGCGGTGGCGCTCATGGAGGCTGACAGCGTCCTGCGCCTTGCCAATGCCGACCTGAAGTCTGTGAGTTATCTCTCCAGCCAGCTTCCACTGCTTCGGGATTCTAAGTGGGATGCGGATAAGCAGTACAAGGTTGCCAGTAACGTGAAGCCCCAGCAGGCCGGGGAACAAATCGGTCAGGCGCTGGGCTCGGTGGCCTTTACCCTCATCCATTCTCAGGAGTTGGAGGAACAGTACCTTGCAGGGAATCTGCTGACGGATTTGTCCCTGAAGGACAGCCGCCTGTTCCGCAGGGAAATCGAAAAAATTGCAAAGGAGGTGTTCGGATGTTAGGGAAAAAGAGAAATACCTCTCTGTTTTCTTCGGATAAAAAATCCGATCAAGCGGTTCCGCAAGAACCAAAAACTTTTGAAAATATAGACATTCCCCCCGATGCCAATACCATGCAGGTGGTAGTGCTAAACGAAACCACCGGACCAACAATTCCGGAGAATCTTACCCAATATTCCTCCTACGATGGCACAATCCCTCCGGAAATGCAGGAGCCTTCAAAGCGGACGGTATTGGCGGAAGTCACAGTGGGGCATCGGGCACAATCCTTATTCTTCACACCTGAAGCCGAGGGAAAGGATTTTTCTTCGGTCCTTGCCGACGTGCAGGGATACATCTCCGAACATTACAGCACCCTCATCACCGTAGGCGGCGAGGATGCCAAGGCACAGCTCAAACGCTACATCACTAAATATGTCCAGGATCGCCGTGTGTCGGTAAACGGTATGAGTGGCGAAAAACTGGCGGATGCCCTATACACCGAAATGGCGGAGTTCGGATTTTTGACCAAATACATCTTCGGCACCGGTATTGAGGAAATCGACATCAACTCGTGGCGGGATATTGAGGTGCAGTATTCGGATGGCCGCACAGTTAAGCTGGAGGAACGCTTTGAGAGTCCCCAGCACGCCGTGAATGTAATCCGCAGGATGCTCCACATCAGCGGCATGGTGCTGGACAACGCCAGTCCCATCGTGCTGGGGCATCTCAGTAAAAACATCCGAATCGCCGTCCTCAAGAGTCCTATTGTGGACGAGGATGTGGGCGTGTCTGCCTCTATCCGTATCGTCAACCCGCAGAGCATGAAAAAAGAGGACTTTGTCAAAAGTGGTACGGCCACCGACCCAATGCTGGATTTTTTATCTCTCTGTGTCCGTTATGGTATATCGGTCTGTGTGGCGGGCGCAACATCCAGTGGAAAAACCACAGTGGCAGGCTGGGTGCTAACCACCGTACCGGATAATAAGCGTATCTATACGATTGAAAACGGCTCCCGTGAGCTGGCTCTGGTGCGGGAGAAGGACGGAAAGGTGGTCAATTCGGTCATCCATACCCTGACCCGCGACAGCGACAATGACCGTCAGCGCATCGACCAGACCAACCTTCTGGACTATGCACTCCGCTTTAACCCGGACATTATCGTGGTGGGTGAGATGCGCGGCGCCGAGGCCAATGCCGCCCAGGAAGCGGCCCGAACCGGCTTGGCGGTGCTGACCACCATCCACTCAAATTCCTGCGAGGCTACCTATCGCCGCATGGTGTCCCTGTGCAAGCGTGCAGTGGATATGTCTGACCAGACCCTCATGGACTATGTTACAGAAGCCTATCCGATTGTCGTTTTTTGCAAGCAGCTTGAAAATAAGCAGCGCCGCATGATGGAAATTCAGGAATGTGAGATCCTCCCGGATGGCACAAGGCGCTACCGCCCGCTGTTTCAGTATGTCATCACGGAAAACCGCATGGAGGATGGAAAATTCATCATCGAGGGGCACCATGCGCAGATCAATACCATCTCGGACAGCCTTGCCAAGCGGCTGCTGGAAAACGGCATGCCCCAGGCTGTAATCGAAAGCTTGCGGAGAAAGGAGGCACACAGCGCATGACGACGGTACTTTTAATCGCCTGCATCGGAATGATAGCAGGCTCTTTTATTGTACTCGGCCTTACGCCGATAGAATTCACTACGACGGTATTCGGAAAGCTCACTGATAGGCCCAAGTCCCTCCGTGACGAGGTGGGCGAATTCACCCGCAGGAAAAAGCAGTCCTATCTGCGCCGGGAAATTACTGAGGTTAGGTCTATCCTCAAGGTAACCGGCAGAAAGGCACGCTTTCCCGTACTCTGCGCCCTGTCCCTGTTATGCTTTGCCGTGGGCGCGTCCATCGCCATCATGCTCTCGAACTTTTTCCTTGTTCCTGTGATGGCGGTAGGCTGTATGTTCCTACCCTTCTGGTGGGTGAAACTCACGGCCAGCCACTTCAAAAAGGATATTGCGGCGGAACTGGAAACGGGGCTCAGTATAATCACCACAGCCTACCTCAGAAACGAGGATATCCTGACGGCGGTGGAAGAAAATCTGCCATACCTGAACCCTCCTGTGCTGTCGGTGTTCAAGGGATTTGTGTCCCGCATTAGGTTGCTTGACCCCGACGTGACGGCGGCACTCCATGATCTGAAAGACCGGATCGATAATGCAGTGTTTCACGAATGGTGCGACGCCCTTATTGCCTGCCAGCATGACCGCAGCCTCAAGACCACACTGACGCCCATCGTCAGTAAGCTCAGTGATATGCGGGTAGTCAACGGCGAGCTGGAAAACATGGTCTTTGAACCGAGGAAGGAATTCATTATCATGGTGATCCTTGTCGTAGGCAATATTCCGCTCATGTATTTTTTGAACCAAGATTGGTACCGCACGCTGATGCACACACCGCTGGGGCAGATTATTCTAACCATCTGTGCCGCCGTGATTTTCGTTTCCACGGCGTTTGTGATTAAGCTCACCCAGCCCATCGAATATCGAAGATAGGAGGACATCCATGACAATCTACATCTTTTTATTCGGAGTCCTCCTGTCGGCGGGACTCTTTTTCATTGCCGCCGACCTGCTGCGGCTGCCTACCCTTGCTACCCAAAAGGCGATGCTGTCGGCAGGAAAGCAGGCCAAAGCAAAAACCAAAACTACCGATATACTTCTGCGAAACGCTGCCGTCCGTCTCTCCCGCTACATCCATATGGATGAGTACAAAAAGAGCAGGATGGCAAATGTGCTGTCGGCGGCAGGGCTTTCCGACTCGCCGGAGCTGTTCACGGCAACAGCTATTGTCAAGGCTACGGCTATTGCGCTTTGCATCATTCCCTGTCTGATCGTCCTCCCGTTGCTGGCGCCCATTGTACTGTTTGCCGCCGTGCTGGTCTATTTTAAAGAGATACGCAAGGCGGACGAGGCTCTGGCCGCTAAACGAGGCAAAATCGAACAGGAACTGCCCCGCTTCGTTGCAACCATTACCCAGGAATTGAAAGCCAGCCGAGACGTGCTGTCCATGCTGGAGAATTTCAAGAGAAATGCAGGTGAGGACTTCGCCGCAGAGCTTGACATCCTCACAGCGGATATGCGCTCTTCCAGCTATGAAGCGGCACTGACGAGGTTTGAGGCAAGGTTCAATTCGCCCATGCTCTCGGATATCACCAGAGGGCTGATCGGCGTACTCCGGGGGGACGATGGCGGGATGTATTTTCAGATGCTGGCACACGACATGAAGCAACTGGAACTCCAGCGGTTAAAAGCGCAGGCCATGAAGATACCACCGAAAATCCGCGTGTTCTCCTTTGCGATGCTCATGTGTTTTCTTATGACCTACATGGCGATTATTGTCTATGAAATCATCACATCCCTCGGCGGGATGTTCTAAGGGGGAAAACGCTATGAAAAACAAATATCGAGCTCTGCTGTTTGACAGGATTCAGGAAAACTACGCCGACTTTATAGCGTCTCTTTCCTCCTCCGATATGATCAATAAGGCGGTGGAAATCTCCGCGGCTCAAATGGTTAAGGAGAGTCTCATGGACAGCGTGGATGAACAACAGGCCGAATGGCTCCTGCGGTTTGATAATCCGATGGAGATCATGCGGGATAAATGGATTGAGGAAAACGGCATGAGAATGGTACCTGACGAGGATTTCTCCCATGCTCTGTGGTCCGTTATGAATTGTCAGGATACCGAAAGGCTTTATCTGCTGGCACCCGGCGTGGAACCGACACCCGGCAGGGACGATCCAGTGACCGTGAGGGAATTTATGGAGCAGCATCCAAACGCATCCTTCGACATGGTGACGCCAGGAGGCTTCGTGTATCTGACACCTGATCGTGCGAAACTGCTGCTTGCTGGACAGAACATCAAGGGGCATCACGGAAGTTCCGAATATGCCACGGAGATTATCACCGATGAGCTACTAAACCAGGAGGTCATTGATGCGAAATTCAGCGGCAAGGAATGGCGTATATGCACTGCTGATAATCAAGAGATGACACAGAAGCCGCCCTCGCTGGATCAGGGGGTGACCATGTGATAAAAAGTGAACAAGGAGGTGTGAACCAGATGACGGAAAAAGAAATGATGGCGCTTCTGCGAAAAAAGCTGGACAACAGCATGGCGCTGTACCAAAAGGAGTGGCAACAAAAGCCGGCCTCCGATCTGGTGGATATGGCAAGTGAAATTGCCGCTGCGAAGTTTGTGTATGGAGAGCTGTCCGGCGGCAGATATTCTCACGAATATATGGAATACCTGCTCCGTTTTGAAAACCCGCTGGAGGTTGTAAGGGATCAGTGGATATCGGAGCAAACCGTTGATTTCAGCGAGGAACTCACGCATGCTCTCTGGACTCTGTGGGATAAGGGTGAATCGGAATCAGAGTATACCCTTGACCCGGAATATGCGCCTGTTTCTGCGGAGGAAGTGAGAATCACCGTGCGGGAATTTATTGAAGCGCACCCGAACGCGGCGTTTGATATGATGACGCCCGGCGGCTATGTGTACCTGACGCCGGAAACCGCACAGCTTCTGCTGGCAGGAGAGAGTGTGAAAGGAAATCCCGGCTGCTCTGAGTTTGCCAGAGATGTTCCTGCAGAGGAACTGTTGGAGCAGGAAATCTGCACCGCTGATTTCAGCAAGGGCGCGTGGCGCGTGTTAAGTGATCACAACCCTGAACCGAGGCAGGAGCCGGGACCCTTTGAGCAGGGGGTGACCATGTGCTGAGAATCCTGAAAGACAAGCGTGGTGAGGGCTACATTGACGTGGCGGTGCTGGTGCTGAGCGCCATGCTGGTTGTCGCCCTTGCCGTGCGGGTGTTTCCCGTCTACATCCAAAAGCAGCAGATTGACACCTTTGCCGTGGAACTCATTCGGGAGGCGGAAATTACAGGACAGGTCGGCAGCGAAACCAGCCGCCGAGAGCAGTTTCTGCGGGAAAAGACCGGACTGACCCCTACCGTGACATGGTCCAAGACCGGCAGAATCCAGCTTAATGAGGAAGTAACGGTAACGATCACTTACCAGACAAACATCGGCTTGTTTGGCGGGTTTGGCTCGTTCCCGATTACACTCCGGTCTGATGCCGCGGGGAAATCGGAAGTCTATTGGAAGTAGGTGGTGAGATGAAAAGAATCAAACGTATCCTCAAGAACAAAAGCGGCTCCGGCTTTCCGCTGATTATCGCAATTACTCTGTCGCTGGTGGTTATTTTCACCGGCATTTCGGAATATCTCCGGCTTATGCTCGTGGCCCAGGGTGTGCGGGACGCAGTGCAGACTGCCGTTATATCCACCGTCAACGACAACTATGACGATGTGTACCACGGTGTGCGGGAGGGTTATTCGGGAGCCTACCAGCCCATTGCCGAGGACTTCGAGGAAAGCCTCGATTACGGCGATATTTATGATAGGCTGGACAGCATCCTCGGGCTTGACTACAGCGGTGGCTATCATGAGAAACGCACTTCGGACAGCAAGCTGGAATTCAAAGTGTGGAATCTGGAGGTGGACATTCGAAACGCTCCCTTTGCGTCAGGCGACCAAGCCTCCGCCCGCTTTGAAGCTGACAGCACCATCATGCTGGAGGTTCCTGTATCCTTTGGCGGAAAACTGCTGCCGCCCATGACAATCAAGGTCAAGACCAGCGCCGGATACACACCGAGGTTTTGACTGATTTCAAAAAGTTTTCTATAATATGGATAGACTTTTTGAAAATTTCGTGGTAGGGTGTGACTTAACAGGAACCTATCAAAATTTAACAAATAGGAGGATTACTCTTATGAAGAATATGAATGGCAAAATGAAGAAATGGCTGGTCGTAACCGGCTGCCTTGTCCTCTGTACGGTGCTGGTGGTGCTGATCGGGCAACAGTTCAAAGCCCAAAAGCCAGTGGATGATCCCCTCCCGTCCCAAAGCTCCGAGGTGAGCGATGTGACGGTAGATCCGTCCGAACCGGACAGCACAGAGAAAGAAAAAGAGGTCATCGTAACCCCGCCTGATACCACTCAGCCCACAAGCACTGACAACGGCGCGATTTCCAGCGGCACGGAACAGACTATCCAGAGTGATGTGAGCAAGTCCGAATATACCGAGGATCAGCTCAAAGACCCTACTCAGCAGCCCAATGGTGAAAAGGTCACGGAGCCTCCCCAGTCTGTCGACCACGATAAGGTGGAGCAGCCCAAGGAAACGCCGAAAAACGACAGTCAACCCCAAGGTGGCGATACCAAGGACGGCAAGATTTATGTGCCGGGTTTTGGGTGGATTACCGACAATGGCGGTGGCGGTCAGGGTGTGACAGTGGACGGTGACGGCGATATTGATAAACAAGTTGGCAATATGGGAGAATAACAGAATACTTTCACAAGGCACGGTTGAAATAGACCGTGCCTTTACTTTTGCAAAAAGGAGGCCGCAATGAAGAAATTATTCAAGAGCATAGCCAGTCTTATACTGGTGCTTTGCCTATTCTGCCCTCTAACCGCATTTGCTGATACCGGCGGCAGCGGAAATATCGATGGCGGCGGTGGAGGCATGGGCAGCGGAACCAGTACCAATTCATGGAACGGCGGCAACGAGGGTGTGCGTGTGACTGTGGTTCGGGCCAGTGATCATGCGGTTGTAACAACACCTTTTGATTTTACCAATAAGAAGCCGGACAATATTCGCGTTCACTTTGGAAAGGTGAGCAAGCTGTCTTATAGCTCTGGTCAGCAACTGACACCTACCACAAGCGTATACTCATATATCAATCCAGCCCAAGCTATGCCTCGCATCATCAGCACCAACGGCAGTAATAACATTGAAGCCATTAAAAAATATTTCTGTTCGGAATATGTGGTCAAGCGCATTGCTGATGTTACAGGCATGAATTACGATGTTTTAATAGGCGGCGAGTATAAAATCCTTTTAGAGCCCATCGCCTACTACAAATTTGAGGGCACCATGATTGCCACCACCGCTACCGAAGCGGCGCTCTATGACGAGCAGACAAGCGGTCTGCTAAGACGGCGTATGGTATCGCTCACCCATAAGAATCTTCCGCTGGCCCTGTTCTTAGAGGTAGGCGACCTCGGCTATCCCGCATGGGGAGGCAGCAAAAGCAGCGCCGCATCCAATGCGGATATCAAGTCCAGCCTTGGACTTGGCGTTGTCCGTTTTACGGAGAAACCGGAGGAACCTCAGATTGACGCCTACGATTATGAGTACCGGGTAAACACCAATGTCATCACGGCGGTGAGGATCAGCGGAGGTCAGTCCGATCCCGACAGGCCCACCCGTGTCAGCTTTAATATCGGTGGGCAAACCTACAGCGTGGGCAACGTCTACTATCCCGCAGGGGATAGCCAGCTTGCATGGGTTCAGTGGAAAACCCCCGACACCGAACAGAATATGACAATTCAGGTGACGGTTTCCGGCCCCGGCAGTACCGCCAAGACGACCCTTAATGCGAAAATAGTTGACCTTGACAAGAATCCTCCGCCCAATCCCGTGGCCGATGATCGCAACGACAGCTTCCGTACCTCTGCCGTACCAAGCAGGACGGTAAAGAGCTCGGCAAGTTGGAGTGTCTGGCGTCCGTGGTGGCAGGAATATTGGGTATGGCACAGTGGTGACGAAGATGATGATGGATACTGGTGTGATCATGGGTGGTGGGAGTTCGACCTGGACCGTTACAGCGCCAGCCTGACCTCTTCCATGAGCATCAAGTGCGATGATAATAATCCGACTGCCAGCGGAAGAACGATGAAATCGGGATACGGCATCAACCAGACCGTTATCGGAAGCATCAGCTCCAATCAAAGCTCGGCGGTTACTCAGCCGCAGAATGCGGTTAGTTATTTTCCCGAATTTTGCTACGAAACCTATTGGCGGCTCTTGGAGCGTATGGGCTCAGGCCGATTTGAGTTTCAAAACAACCCTTATTCCACGTACAAAAACCGTACCCATTTTAGCCCGATCTGGATGCCGGACGGAGCCTATACCGTCAACACCTGGCTCATTGATGGATGGACGCCGGATGGAATGCTGTCCGCTAACCTTATAGACAGCCTGACCATAAGGGGCAATTTGTGGCAGGACTGGCATGGTGCGATACGTTCCTGACTGAAAAGGTTAGGCACTAAACAAAGAACGTAAAAGTTACAGTTTAGTAGAACTGATATTCCGATGGGTGGAATGATGGGGTAACGCCCTGAAACGCCCCCTTGATACTCCGACGTGCATAACGGCGTGTAATAGCCGTTGTGTACGAAGCTCGGTGAAGTCGGCAGAGAGTGACCGTAAATAGGTTTTTTTTTTCCTGTACGAAAGCTGTTCAGAGGTGAATGGTGTCGCCTATATGCCGGAGGTCTTAAAAATATCTATGGTGAGAATGTGGGAGCGATACCCACTGACAAAACGTCCGAATGAAAGGGTCTATAAGTCGATACGGCAGAAATGACGTAACCGCCAACGTGCGGGGTGCGTGAGGTTTAGTAAAATAGTGCCCATGAAAAACCTTATGGCATTACAGGTGCCATCCAGCGTACAGGCTCAAAGGACAGCCTACGGATATATGCACAGATAGGAATATCGGAACGTAGTAAGGTCAGAACGTGGAACGGATTACACCGTAATGAAGCGTCAGCAGGGAAAGCCCACAGGGTATAACCTGCTCTTATCTGGCTGAAAGTGGTGGCACAGTACCGATGAAACCGTGGAAACACGGTGGAGGGATAGCCACTAGTCGAGAATTACACTGAAAAACAGTAACACAAAAGCAACGTAATCATAGGTTCGAGTAGGAATAAGAAAGGCAAGCCCCACAGAAAGTGAGGTGCGCCGACTATGGCAACAAAAGGCAAACTCAAGAAAAAGGCAAAACTGCGCTATGCCGAATATTACGATTTGCAGAATACCTTGGATAATCTTTATGCGGAAAGCAAGGACGGCAGGATTTTCAAAAATCTTATGCCGCTTATCTTGTCAGAAGAAAATATTAAGCTGGCTTTTCGTACTTTGAAGAAAAACAAGGGAAGCAGAACGGCAGGCACAGACAGCAAAACCATTAAAAATCTTGCTAAATTAAGTGATGAACGGCTGATTTATCTTGTTCAGCGAAAACTCCGTTGGTATGAACCGCAACCAGTAAGACGGGTGGAAATTCCTAAACCAAATGACCCGACCAAACTACGGCCGCTGGGAATCCCTACCATCATGGACAGACTGATACAGCAGTGCGTACTGCAAATCTTAGAGCCTATCTGTGAAGCTAAATTTCACGACAGCAGTCACGGTTTTCGCCCAAACCGAAGTACAGAGCACGCCATTGCAGAAGCCTGTAAGCATATGCAATTAACGCATTGCTCCTTTGTCGTTGATGTGGACATTAAAGGTTTTTTCGATAATGTCAACCACGGAAAGCTATTAAAGCAGATGTGGGCAATGGGGATTCGGGACAAAACTCTGATTTCCGTCATATCGGCAATGTTAAAGGCAGAGGTGGCAGGGATTGGTTTCCCCGAAAAAGGCACACCACAGGGTGGGATTATTTCTCCCCTGCTATCCAACATCGTTCTGAACGAGTTGGATTGGTGGATACACAGCCAATGGACGGGTATGCCGACCAAGAGACAGTATGCGGTGGGTGTCAGTCAAAACGGTTCGCTTATTCACAGCAGCAGGTACGGTTCGTTGAGGGCAAAAACCCAATTGAAAGAGTGCCATATCGTCAGGTATGCAGATGATTTTCGCATTTTCTGCAAAACTCGAGGAGATGCACAAAGACTGTACTTTGCAACCAAGGACTGGCTCCACCATCGGCTTGGTTTAGAGGTTAACGAGCAAAAATCTCAAATTGTGAACCTCAAAAAGCGGTATTCCGAATTCCTCGGTTTCAAAATGAAGTTAAACCGCCGGGGAACAAAGAAAAACGGAGAGCCTAAATTCATTGTTCAAAGCCACATCACTGAAAAATCAGCAGAAAAGATTGCACAGAAAGCAAGAGAACTCATTTACAATATCCAGAATCCAGCGGACAGAAACGAGCAGTTTCAGGCTACCTATTTTTACAACTCGTTTGTCATAGGCGTACACAATTATTATGACATGGCTACTCATGTTCAAAAGGATTTTCGGAAAATTGCCTTTCCTATTCATAAGAGCCTAAAGGTCAGACTTCGTGACCGGTTGAAAACCAAGAAACAGCTGGAGCAAAAGAAGATTAAACCCACTGTTCCCAAGCACATTCAGGAGGCATACGGTAAAAGTCAGCAATTGCGTTTTGTCGGTAATGATAAAGTTTTGGTCCCGATTGGATATGTTTCTCATAAAAAGCCCATTTCCAAAGCGAGAATAGTAAATAAATTCACTCATGAGGGCAGAGAGCGTATTCATAAGGGATTGGAGCGAATCGACAAAAACATTTTGCATTATCTTATGCGCAATCCAGTGAGGTACAGGTCGATTGAATTCAATGACAATCGGCTGTCCTTATACTGTGCACAACAAGGAAAATGTGCTGTCAGGGGAATATTTCTGGACAGAGATGATGTCTATTGCCACCACCGTACACCACGGCATTTAGGCGGTAAGGACAACTACAAAAATCTCATTATTGTTTCAGAGGTAATCCACAAGCTGATACATGCCAACAGTGAAGAAACGATTTTCAAATTGCTCAGAGGGTTAAACCTCGGTCAAGCTCAGATTAGGAAACTCAACCAGTTACGGAAACTTGCCATTGTTGAAAGTTGCTTTGTGATACCAGATGTAATTCCCGATGGGGCGCCGTGTGAGGGGAAACTCTCGTGCACGGTGCTAAGCGGGGGAAAATCCGGAGATTGATTTCAAAGGATTACCTATCGCAATTCGCCCCTAAAAAGCCATAGTAGAAGGTGATGAAATGGCATATGAGCGAATGGAGGCGCCAAAGGGCTGCCTATACCACTACACGAAAAAAGACCGGCTGGATGCAATTCTGGAGGATGGGCGCATCCGCCGCTTCGGAGATCGTGAGTGCTGGTTCTGTACTTCCCTTGCGGATACCCTGCGGCTTATGGAAATGACCGTCATGAAAGAAGGACATCCATACGTTGATACGCGGGGATGTTTAAAGAGGTACCCCGCTTTCATACCCGAAGATTACATCATCCTAAAGCTGGAGCAGCGGCATCAAAATGGGGAATGGGTACGGTGGAATCAGGAGATGCCTCCCGGCTGCTCCCCCGAAATTCTTGCGGAAGCAGAAGAATTCAGCGGACTTAAGAAAGGCTTCCGGGGCGATCTTAAATTTCATCAGAACCCCCAGGCAATTGAGGTTGCCTCGCTTTTGGAGGAACAGGCTTCGGGCATGGATATGACAATGAAGCTATAAAAAAACAGAAAAAGAACAAGGCCGCGGGAGCAAAACCCTGCGGCCTTTTCTCAACTCAGAAAGGTGGTCTTTATGAAAAAGTACAAAAAAATCACCCTTATGCTTACCCTTGCCCTCATGCTAACGCTTGTGTTCAGCACAACCGCATTTGCGGCAAACGGAGATGTGGCCGGGGCAATCGAGGGAACTTGGAACGATGCTTCCGGGCAGATCAAGACGGTGGTCAACAAGGTGGTGTTTCCGGCAATCGACCTGATTCTTGCGGTGTTTTTCTTCGCAAAATTGGGAATGGCGTATTTCGATTATAGGAAGCATGGACAATTTGAATGGGCGGCGCCGGCGATTTTGTTCGCCTGCTTGGTGTTCACATTGACAGCACCGACTTATATCTGGACGATACTTGGTATGTAATAAAAAGCAGGCCGATTTCTGTCATGCAAAATCGGCCTGCTACTAAGGTTTCCATTATCCTCGTTATAATTATTGCGTCTGGAGTTTAGATCAGTTCCATCGTAATATCCAGGCGTGTCTTTTCATAAAAAACCATACACCACTCCACATCTATTGTAAGTTCAAAGTGGAGTGCGGAGCAGGCCGCCCGAAGCTTGCCTTGGTTATCGCCCCCAAAGACGAGGGCGGTCGGGCCATCCGTACTGCCGATGACGCCGATGCAGCAAACGTCACCAGTTGCCCGCGGAGCCTTTAGCTCGGCGTCCTTTTGGCGGGGCCGGTCGGATGAAGTGCAATCCGTGACGGTAAAAGACCCATCCGTAAGGTCGGGCAAGAGCGTATAGCTCATCATGATATAGTGCCTCGGGAACTCCAGATCGGGGTCGTTGAAATGCTCATCAGACAACTCCTGCCGTTCATATTCCTGTACGGTCAGCGTGTGTTTCTTGCCTGTGGATGGGTGTGCAAACTCAATTTGCTCACCGGGCAACGATACCCCAAAGTGTAACCCCGGTATGGCGACAGGCTCTTGCATCAATATTATGCCGAGCGTGTTGATTTGCGGCTTTCGCTTCGTCTTCCAAGGGAACGCGCAGCGCCAGATGGCATAACCTTGATCGGGATCAAGCCCATAATGCAGCATGACGCTCCACGCTTCAAGGCCGTTGCCCTCCGGCAAGCAGGGGTTCCAGCAGAGGCCGCAGCCGTGCGAGCTTGAAAGCTCGGTTCTGTTCAGCACAACCTTCGGATTTATATTGACGGTCAGCGGGTTTTCCGCATCAATCTGCATCCGCTGTTCATCGGTAAAGCCGCTTCCGTCATTGTCAGCAGAGAGCTTCCATTTATCCATAAAGGCACGGATACGCTCCGGGGGAACCTGCAAGCAAAAATCTACGATCAGACCCTTGCTGCAGGTGTAAATCGCCGGAATCGTCCAGACTTCATCCTGCCAGACAAATTGCTTATTCAAGGGAATTTCCTGTCCTGCCCTTTCACGGACGGAATGCCCCCAAAAGTTTGTATCAAAATAAACCTTCCACTCCGGTATGGGAGGTTCAACGGGAACCATGTCATAGTAATCCTGCGTATAGGGGATGCAGCGGTAATCAAACCCGTCCTGCAGGGCTTTCATATACGCAAATGGCTGTTCCATAGGCATAAGGGACAGCTCTTTCCCAATGGTATGCAGCACTGCTGATTGCTCTTCCGTAGGGGTGTTTTCACTCAGAAATTCATCAAACTCTTCCTGCTCCCAACACCACGCCTGTTCCAGTGCCGCAGTGTGGACGCAAGCCAGCAAGAGCCTCAGAAAATCCTGAAAGTCTTTTGCCAGCGGATGGACGTAATTGCCGGATGTGTTCATCGGACTGACGGCAAACACCATCTCCCCAAAGCCACGCACAAAGCAAAAATGAATGCCGTCAGCACCTGCCCAGCCGATGATGCTTGCGCCCTTTGGTGTGCAAAAATAGTGATTTTCGTTTTCGCCTTGTTCTAAGCCGATGTGAAAGCCATTTATATTCAGTTTCAAATAATTTCTATACACCATCTTCATTATGGCCTCACATTCCATGCATTTTCTGACC
This sequence comes from Hydrogenoanaerobacterium sp., assembly GCF_032017025.1. Taxonomy (NCBI): domain Bacteria; kingdom Bacillati; phylum Bacillota; class Clostridia; order Eubacteriales; family Oscillospiraceae; genus Hydrogenoanaerobacterium; species Hydrogenoanaerobacterium sp. Next base: position 9,400 of record NZ_DALZQO010000034.1, on the reverse strand, counting down.
AATTGTGATTTATCGCAATACGGGATTGTCTTACTGGCAATATAATTTATCATAAAATATAGTACCATATGTCGGTGAAAATTTCCACTGTCCTAAAGCGAAGATTGACTGGACGATACTTGGTATGTAACGAAAGAGCAGGCCGATTTCTGTCTTGCAAAATCGGCCTGCTGCTATGCTTACAATGATTTAGATAGCCATATCGGAAACAATGATGAAACCCATTCCGATGTTTTGCGCTTGCTTTCAAAGACGACATAGCCTTTATAGCTGTATAGATAATCGATCTTCCACTGGTTTTCCGCTATTTGTTTCTTCTGAAGGAGGTGTAACAACTGCGTACTATCTTCACTTGTGGTCAATCGCCTTTTCCCAACAATATAAGTTAAGTCTGTAAGTGAGAGTGCGTAACTTTGCGGAAACATGATATCAGTAATATGAGAGCTGATGGGTTTGCCATCCGATAACCTCTGAAACATTTTATGACGAAGCATATAGCCTGTCCCTTGTATCAAGAGCTTTTCCACGTTCTGATTTTCATGTTTAACGCACTCCGAATAGATTGTAAGCGCACGGACTGTTTTACCAATACCAATGTAACATGGCGTTTTTCCAAGGCATCCGCCATGTTTGCATACACCTTTATGAGGCCATGAAGTAGTTTGGTTACGTTCAAAAAGCTGATATTGTTCTATCCAGCTTAGAGCAGCTTGTGCTTCTTTACTCTCAGCAAGTCCAAGTCTACAATAGGCTTCCAGCAGCATCGCGTTGTAGCAAGGGACAATTTCTTCAATTCCGCCTAAGCATGAAAATCCTTGTTTTGTTGCAATGTTCCGATTAATATAGTCTATCATCTTTTGTGTGTAAGGTAATCTTTCAATATGTGGGATTTCACTTAGGCCCATAATTCGAAATACAGCAAACAGGGGGTGATCCACAAAATCTGTTATGAGCTTCCCGACTAATACTGATTCACTTAGCAAACTTGAAATTTCATTATTCTCTATATGTTGGTTTTTCTCAGAAGCAATCCTTAGCATTAATGCTGTATCCATGGTACACCCCCTTAGCGTTTATTATTTATGGCATCTGTGTTACAGTACAAATCATTATATATAAAAGAATACCATATTTTTCAGTATCTTTCCATCAGCTATATGCAAGCATTGACTGGACGATACTTGGAATATAGGAACAAGGAACAGGCTGACTTACTTGTTGTGGAGTCAGCCTGTTCCTTGGATTAATTGCAGGTTCCTGTTATGTTCATAATCTATATCAAAATCAGCAACTCGCTTGCCATACAAAGAGTCCTTCTGCTCCAGCTAATTTTTCAACCAAGCCCAGGAATTCACGGTTTGGATTATATAAACTCATGTACAAATCATCACCATTTACAACCAGCATGACATTTTCATGGTCTACCACGATATTCATATAATCCTTTTCTCCGTCGATACACTGAAAAACCCAATCAGTCAGAGTGGCTGGAGAAGGATTTTCATTCCACCCCTCGTGATATCTCACGTGAAAGTCATAATAGCAATTGAGTTTTAACAAGATATTGATAAACTTTCGGTAGAGCCTATTTAACTCTGACGGTTGAAGAAAATATTCCTCAACCGCAAAATATTGTCCTCCATTGTCTCTTTCTACTCTTTGAGGCAATGGATCAATCACATAACAGGATGTGTTAATCAGTTCATCTATTTTTGTATATTGATCCATAATTTTACTCCGTTCGATAAGATTCAATTTATCTGTGCGTCATATAAATATTTGACAATTCATTTTTGTTAAACATAAGCATACCATATTTTGCTGTAGATTTCCACAATCTTTATGCAATCATTGACGGGCAGATACTTGGTGTGTAATTGGAAACAACATAGCACATGGTGGGGTTATGCTATACCCCCCATGTGCTTTTTAATACCAAAGCCATCTTAATATAAGGAGTTTTTGATATGAAAAAGCAAAGTACCCAAATATCGTTTTACTGCCCTGTAGATGTCCATTTATTTCCCGGCATGACGGTAAGCGAGGTCGCCTACGATGATGAGCTATCCGAAAGCATGGAGCTATGGAAGGCCGCGCTGGTGGAAAACCCGCAGGACTACGCAGCAATGCTGGATCAGTCTCTCCAAAATTATAATGACGGAAACATGAGTCTGGACTATGACACCGGAGGCCAGCTCATTGGAACTGATTTGACTCATGCTCATTGCGAAATCGTTGGGAAAGACGGAAACCTCTGGCTGAGGGTGGAATGTTGCGTGGGCGAAGAACCGTCCGCGCAGGAGATAAATCAGCTTCGGAAGCGTGTCGCCGGCAGTATTTCGGAAGAAAGTATGGTTGCACGCTGGCCTGATCAGTGGGGATGGTTGAACACCGATGCCGGTGCGTTGATTCTCCGCCCGCAGCCCGTTGAGGATTGGAGCTTTTCCACCAATGGATACCAGCCTCGGTTTGAGGACTTAACGGAAGATAACCATCTGCTAACGGAAAGCGAGTGGTTGGGTGGTGCAGAAAGCCATCAACCTAACCAGAATGATGAACACGATGAATATGATATGAAGCTGAAGGAACAGAGGCGGATCTCCTCAAACAAAGCCCGCCATGCAGCGGATATGCCTGAATGCATCCGCCTGCTCTCAGCTCTGGAAGAAGAGCTGCAGGGAGAAAAGGGTCAGGTCGGTGAATGGATGCGGATCTCCTATGAGCTCAATGAAGATTATGAGGTTGCTCCTGCTGAAATGGTCCATGAGATATGCGATGCATTCAGGAAGGTAAACCATCAATATGGCAACCACATTGCTTGCGCCTTGTACGACAGTCAAAGTATTGTACTCCCTTGCGAAATTGTTCACGCCGCAGATTATTTGAGCATGGGCGGAAGGTTTCAGGATATCCGTGACTTAGCGGATGCCGGTGTGTTCATGAGTAATTATGAACTCCTTGGATACGACCTGAAAACAGAAATAGTCGCACTGGTTAACAACGGCGGGTCAGAGGATGAAGTGTACAGCCTTATCGATTTGCAGGGGCGGCGCCAAACAAGCGATCAGGCGGAGGTTGGCCCCCAACATTATGCCGATCTTGAAGGGACGGTTTTGAAATGAGAAAAGAAGAAAAACTTGCATTTAAATATGGGCAAGCTGCGGCCGAATCCGGCTACCCATTTGCGGTGTGCGATGACCCGCATATGTATGAATTGCTTAGAGGAATATCCGGAAAACCCGGCATTCAAATCAACTTGGAAAATTTGCGGGCGTGGTATATGGGGTATCTCACCCAAACTGCTCTGGCTGGAAACGGCATATCACAGGAACTGTTTGCAGCGGGGCTACGGGTCCTCTTTGACAGTGAACTGGAGCCTCCATCTACATGGATCGGCTTTGCCGCCGAATGTGTTGACCTCGGTCAATATGTCGGCTTTGTTCAATGTGGAGATCGTGCCATCGCAGTTGACCGCTGGCTGGAAACCCTGCTTGCCGGTCTTATGGAAACTCAAAGGCAATACGGACGAGGCATTGCAAAACAGGTCTGCGACCTTGCATTTCTTCGAAACTGCCTGTACCCCAGCGAGATGCTGCGGGCGGCGGAACATTTTCAAAACGGCGGCTCCCCTGAAGAAATCAGCAAAATGATTGAAAGTGGAGCTCTTGAAGGGGAGCAACCGTTTTTCCCAAAGTTGACGGATGGTATCGAAGAAGGTCATGATCATAGCTCTAATATCGGCATGGATCAGAACATGGGCTAAACAACGGGAACAGATGACAGGCAAAAAGCGTGTCTTTCTTTTTTATGGAAAGGAGGTGAACCTCAAATGTTTATATGGGATTTTGTCCTTGGAACCGTCATGGATCAAATCATCGAATGGCTCTACGGACAGGTGGTCGGCTTTCTTGCCGACTTTTTTGCACAGATGGGAAATATGGGCGTGGAGCTGTTCGAAATGAGCTGGGTACAGTCCATAGTCCTGTTTTTTTCATATCTGGCTTGGGCATTGTATGGGACCGGACTGGTGGTGTCGGTGTTTGAAACCGGTATTGAGTACCAGCACGGCCGGGGCAGCATAAAAGACGCCGCTTTAAACGCCATCAAAGGCTTTATGGCGGTGTCTCTTTTTACCATCGTGCCAGTGGAGCTGTTCAAGCTCTCAGTCAATCTCCAGAGCAGCCTCACGGCAGGAATCACCGGCTATGGAACCAGCTTCGGTGACCTTGCCGGAAATATAGTTGCCGAGCTTGGCAGCTCGTCAGACCTTGGCGGCGCCATGGGCTCCGGCGTGTTTGGAGGGCTGACATCCATTACAAACCCCATTATGATACTATTCCTGATTATCATGATGGGATATGCCGTCATCAAAGTGTTCTTTGCCAACCTCAAACGTGGGGGCATTTTACTGATCCAGATTGCCGTGGGTAGCTTGTATATGTTCTCCGTCCCCCGCGGGTACCTGGATGGATTTACACAGTGGTGCAAGCAGATTATTGGCCTGTGCCTTACCACGTTTTTGCAGGCGACCATCCTTGCCGCAGGGCTTATGGTGCTGCGCACCCATGCCCTGCTGGGGCTGGGGCTAATGCTGTCTGCAGGAGAAGTGCCGAGAATTGCCGGCGCCTTTGGTCTGGATACCAGCACAAAGGCAAATCTGATGTCTGCCGTTCATACAGCACAAGTGGCCGTCAACACTACGCGAACCGTGGTGCAGGCGGTTGCACCGAAATAACGTAGAAAGGAAAAAGCCTATGAAATTAATTTATGTGGCATCCCCCTATGCAGGGGACATTGAAAAGAATACCGAGTTTGCCAAGAAAGCGTGCCGCCATGTGATGAACGAGGGGCACGCTTTTTTTGCACCCCATCTGCTGTATCCCCAGCTCCTCAATGACGCCAATCCCGATGAGCGGCAGGCTGGACTTGACATGGGAATTGCCGTTCTTGGAAAATGCGATGAGTTATGGGCCTGCGGCGATAGGATCAGTTCCGGCATGCAAGCAGAAATTGATCTGGCGAAGCAACTCGGCATCCCGATCTGCTATGTGTCTGAAGAACAAATCCTCGGTCCGTTAGACCCCGTATATGCAATATGGGCGAAAGCCAGAGAGGACGGTCCGCTTGCCGGACAGTTGGGGTTCCTATGTGAAAACCGCAGGCTTTTGCTCTTTTCCTCACAGAGTGAAACCGAGGTCAGAATCAAAGACCTCCGCAACCTGTGCCTGAATACTTCTCCAGCCGCTGTATATCAGTGCGTGGATTATTCGGTGGAATATGCGTCAGACAGGCGCATGCACTTGGAAACACTGCAGGAGCTGGACATGATTCCCGCTTTCACTCCGGACAAATTTGAAGTTAAAAGTCAGGCATATGGCAACACCGGCGGCGGGTGCATGGTCGGCACAGTGCAGTTTTACCTGCCTGAACTCGACAAATCCGTATGGGTAAACTGCAACGATGAATGTGTTACAATTACCTCCGCCGACTATATGTGGAATGAAGATCACAGCGAGAGCTGGGAGCGGTATGACGATGTTCTGCTCTATCAGGCCGGGTTCGATGACGCATTGCCTGATGACGTGGAACCTTGGCTTCCCATGATAAAAAAAGCGCTGGAATATACCATTGATCAGGAAACGAGATATTTTCAAGGGCGTGCCTTTTCGCTGCCGACAGCATGGCTGCCTGAATCAATTCGGGAAAATGCGGACCCAGAATATCTTGCATGGCTCCAGGCAGAGGGAAAGGAGGCGCAGGTGGTCTACGGCAGCAACATCGAAATGGAAAAGGACTATCCGCAAAACGGCCAAGGCACATTCGACATGACGGTACCGTCTTAGCTTTAATTACGAATTGAAACCCAAATCATAAAACGATTTTATAAGAAGGAGATTTGAAAAATGAAGAAAACAAACAATGAGCAAGAGCAGGTTTTTATCTCCACCCCAGTGGGCAATCACACATTTAAAAAAACCTAAAGCCGAGCCTGGGAAGCCTTTTCGATGGGATTGGGGGCTTCCCTTTGGCCGCAGTTCATAGCGGTGTCGCACCTGTATGGGCAAGCGAAATTGAACCGTTTCCAATTGAGGTGACAAAACTGAGATTCCCCGACATGGTCCATGTCGGGGATATTACAAAACTGGACGGAGCAAAACTGCCACCTGTGGATGTAATCTGCGGGGGCAGCCCTTGTCAGGATCTAAGTGTGGCTGGACAGCGTGCCGGCCTTGCCGGAGAACGCTCCGGTCTTTTTATGGACCAAGTCCGCATTGTAAAGGAGATGAGAAAAGCCGATGAACAGCGAAACGTACCAGCTCACTTTGTTCGACCTCGATACCTCGTTTGGGAAAATGTCCCCGGAGCATTCTCCAGCGCAGATGGTGAGGACTTCCGGGCGGTCATCGAGGAGATCGTCCGCATCAAGCACAGTTCCTGTGATGTGCCTCGACCTGAGTCCGGGCGCTGGGAATCTGCTGGGGCTGTCGTATTGGGAACCGAATTCAGCTTGGCTTGGCGTGTCATGGACGCTCAATTCTGGGGAGTCGCCCAGCGTCGCCGTCGCATCTTCCTTGTCGCAGATTTTGCAGGACTCACCGCCCCCGAAATACTATTTAAGCAAGACAGCCTGTTTGGGGATACTGCGGAGAGCGGAAGCCAGGGGCAAGGAACTGCCACCCCAGCTCAAAGAGGCACTGATGATACAGGCGGGTCTTGCCTAACTCCGTGGGATGTGCAGAGCCGCCGTATCTTTGAAGAAACAGGAACATGGCCCTCCCTTTATAGCGGTGAAGGCGGTGGACATGGGTATGTACAGACAGAAGAAAAAACGGCGATGGCCTTTGCAGCCAACCAACGTGACGAGGTTCGTGACCTCCACGATGTAGCCGGAGCCTTGGGCGCGCAACCCGGCATGAAGCAGCAGACCTTTGTTGCGGAACCGCTGATCTGCTTAAACGATCAGGGCGGTGATCGCATGGATATCACGGAGGAAGTGACTTCCACGCTCCGTGCGGGCATGGGAGGTCATCCTCCTCTGGTATCTCAGCCGAATTGCCTGAACGGATGGGATACCCAGCAAAGCCGTGTGTTCACACCAGAGGGTGTGGCGCCCACTCTTGCAGGAGCAGACGGCGGCGGTGGAAGAAATCCGGCAGGGCTTCTGTTTGCGGCAGGAGTTGTCAGCAAGGGTGACGGTGACTGCTTTCTCACGCCGGAGGTACACACCTCCATCACCAGTGGTGGTGGGCAGGCCGGACAGGGTTACCCCTGTGTGCTTACCGCGGGATTCTGCGGAAACGCCAGCGCCGAAGCAAGAGGAATCGGCTATCAGGCCGAGTGTTCTCCTACCATCAAAACCGGGACGGCGCCATCGGTGCTGTGTCTGAATGATCAGGGCGGCAGCAAGATGCACTGTACCGAGGATATCACAGGTACACTTCGTGCCCAGGAACATGGGCATCAGCCGCTGGTATTTGACAATCACGCACAAGATTCCCGCTTTACCGGACCAGTAGAGGTGTCGCAGACCGTATCCGCTGGCTTTGGAATGGGCGGAAACAATCAGCCGTTGATCATGGCAGCCCGGCAGGGCAGCACCGATAAGGGTGAAGATAGCGGCAGCACAGACAGGATTGGAAACAACCATCCGGTGCTGTTTGAGAATCACGGCATTGACAGCCGCTACACCGGTCCCCACGAAGTGTCCCCTACCATGTCCGCACGTATGGGTACAGGAGGAAACAATGTCCCGCTGGTGGGTAGGCGCGTCTTGCAGGAAACCATCTGTATTGCCGGCAATACCATTGATCGGGAGCCAGAAAACGGTGGGAACGGACTCGGCTGTCAGCCGGATATCAGCTATACCATTACAACGTCTGACCGCCATGCGGTATTCAGCCGCCAACGAAGCGATGAGTTTTCGGAAAATGATGTGGTCGCTACACAAAGCGCAAGGCAGCATAAGGATGCCACCGACCTCATTTGTCAGCCCTATCAGGAAACAGTGGGAACTATTGGATACAGCGACCATAAGGGTATCAACAATCAATTCGTATCTGAGGATAAATGCATCGTGGAAAGCCGCAATCTTATCCGCAGGCTTACCCCTCTGGAATGTGAACGACTGCAGGGATTCCCCGATGGTTGGACGCTGATACCGGGAGCATCGGACAGTGCCAGGTACAAGGCGCTTGGCAACAGTGTAGCGATACCATGCGTGGACTTTGTTCTCCGTGGCATCGCTTATTTTTTGCAAAAAATCCATGAGGAACAGGAGGAATAATTCCCATGTATATTTACCCCGATAACCTAAAATCAAAGGCAACCTTGTGGCTGTGGGAACTGCGGGACATTGGAATCATCGGCATCGGATGCCTGATTTCTGTCTTTGCGCTTTCCCAACTCGGATGGTTTCCGCCCATCGTCCTGACGGCACTTTATGCCTTTTTATCCATACGTTTTGAGGACGTGAGCATTCTGGATTTTATCCGCTATGCCGCCGCTTTCTTTTTCGTAAAGCAGCAAATCTATGAATGGAGGGCGTAACCATGAACAGAAAAAAGAAACAGGAGGCCAAAGAAAAAGCCTCCACTCGCCAGCTCATCGGCATTGAGGACATCACGGGCTATAGCCTTGTGACCCCTTACGGCGAGCTGGTATTTTTTATGATTAAACCGACCAACATCAGCGTGCTGTCTGACTCCAGCATCAGCGCTCGTATTTATTCCCTTATGAATGTGCTGAAAGGTATCTCGGATCTTGAAATGCTGTGCCTTAACAGCCGTGAAAACTTTGAGGACAACAAGAGCTATCTGAAAGCCAGAATGGATGCCGAACAGAACCCTGTCATCCGAAAGCTGCTGGAACAGGACATGACCGCCCTTGACCGTATGCAAGTGCAGATGGCAACAGCGCGGGAATTTTTAATCATCATCCGCCTGCGTGGAGAAAAAGAAAAGGACGTAGGGCCCTACCTTTCCCGCATCGAAAAGAGCCTCAAGGATCAGGGCTTTACTGCACGCAGAGCCGGTGAAGCTGATACCAAGCGCCTGCTTGGAGTCTACTATGAGCAAAATGTCACCACCGAGATGTATGAGGATTACGATGGCGAGCGCTGGGTAATTCTCGGAGAATAAGTAAAATTCAACAGGCCGTAGGGAGATTCCTTGCGGCCAAAGGGCATGGAACCTCCCTCGGCTGGACAGGAGGTTTTTTATGCCTAAGATTAGAAAAACAAAGGCTGATGATGGTGTGGCAGAGCCGAAAATCAAGGATTTTCTTGACATGATTGCGCCGGGCATCATCAAGTTCAATACGGACCATTTTATATGCGGCAACACCTATCGGTGTGTCTGGGCTCTCCGTGAGTATCCTACCGCAACCGATGAGCAAGCTATCC
>NZ_DALZQO010000033.1:0-27267 GCF_032017025.1 Hydrogenoanaerobacterium sp. | reverse complement strand
CGAACACCTCAATGTACCGCTCATAATAGAGGGGAAACAGGGTGACAATCAGCTCCCGCAGGGATTTCTTGCCGCCGATCCAGGACATGAAGCTGTTCAGGGTTCATCACCGCCTTTCTCCAGCGGCAGGCGCAGCTGCGTATCGTCAAAGGCCGCAAGGGAGCGCCGCAGACCGGTAATGGCGGCGCTGATTCCGCTGATGCGGTTTCTCATATGCCGAATGGTCAGGCGTACCTCGGCTTCGGTTTTTGCATAAAAGTACCCGTTCTGGTCGCTGGCAATGGGAACACTCTCCCGGCGCAGGGCGTTGACCTGATCCCGCAGCTCCTTGCCCGAAACGCCGAAGCTGCGTTCCAGCTCTTTGCTTAAGACGGCGTGCTGCGCACCGTGGTGATACCGGCGCAGATGCTCTGCAAGCTGTTCTTTCTGCATGGGTCCTCCTTTCCGGCCGTTTCCCCGGAAAGAAAGGCAAAAAGGGCGCAAAGAGAACAGGGCCGCCTCCTGTATGGGGAAACGGCCCTGTTTTGATGTTGGGTCTAAAAAAGCGCAGGCATCTTTGCCTGCGCTACTTGATTATGCCAAGCTCTCTTAACACTGCCACGCAGTCCTTGGCGCCCTGAATGTACAGATGCTTCTGGAACTTCACCTCCATATCGGAATTTTCGGTCAGGTAATCGTTGATCCTGTCCTTTGTGTGCTGCGTAATCTCAGCGCTGTTCTGAATGCTCGCGCTGAGTTCGAGCAGTTCCCGTGCCAGTTCTTCCGACTGAGGGTCTGATTCCCTCATGGCGGAATACGCAAGCTGAAAGCGCTCCGCCAGAGCCATATCCAGCAAGTCCATGAGCTTCTCATCCATTTCACCGCCTCCTTTCAGCACAACACAATGCCACAGCTTTATGAGAATAGCTATACCAAAACTCAACAAAGATTTGCTATTTCATTTCCATACCGAAGCTCTGGCCGGGACGGTTCAGGCATTGGTCCACCGTCATGCCGTTCTGCGGCTCCAGCAGTCCGTATTCGGTTTCGGCAGCGCCGCGCTGCTCCAAAAGATACCGCCCGTAGTTATCCAGATTACAGAACAGGATCAGTCCGTTATCGTCTGACAAAGACAGCATCCGCTGAATTTCCTTTTTCGCATACTCTGCGGGAGAAACCGAATCAGACAAAAGCTTGAATTCCTCTGTCATGGATGCAAGGTCAAGGGCTTCCTCCAGAGAAAGATCGCCTGGTGCTTCCTCCAGCATCGCCTTGTAGGTCGGCAGGCGGTTTTCCGTTTCAAGCTGCCGGAGCTGTTCCGCCAGCTCATTGACCAGACCGTAGCAGCCGCCCTCCGAGGCATACAGGGCATCATTTATTTTTTCAGTCAAAAAGGGCGCCATGCAGTCCTCCGCCGAAAATGCACATTCCTCCGGGGAGGCGGCTCCGACAGCATCCATCGCGTTTATAAGCGCTGCATCCGTGGCAGGGAGTTTCAGATAAACAGCCGGTTCACTGTCCTGTGCAGGGCCGCTGAAATATCCTTTGGTGACTCGGAGAAGCACGGCATAATCCGGCTTTTCAAGGGAAACCGCATCGCCGCTGTGGTAGTCCGCTGCAATTTCGCCGTTCTGCACCACATAGCCATGGGACATAAATACACCACCCTCGCCCTCACGCATCTCCTTGCCGATTTTACCGAAGTCCAGATATGCGTAGACTTCATCTGACACCTTTTCCAGCGCCGGTACAAAGTCATTATCCGCGTAAAATTTACCGAGGGACGGATCGTCGTAGGCTTCGTAGGCAATCTGGCATTGGTCAGTGCTGTGTGTCATGTTGATGAGCCGTTCCGCCGGAATGGGAGCGTATTGGGTCTGGACGGCATCCATCATCACCGTTCCCTCGAAGCAGTCTAAATCCCATTCGCTCAGGGAAGACAGCCGCTGGGCGAGGTGGTTCAGTTCATGAAGATTGATATCGGGCTGGATAAATTGCGGCAGATAGTCCATCTGGCTGCTTAGAACCTCAACAGAATAAACGGTGTCCCCGGTGATTCCCGCTCTTTCCAACGTATCCGCCAGCTCATAGGGGGTGGCGGGGAGTGTGATCCCTGCCAAGGGGTTTGCACCCGAAGGATTCCAGCGGCTGAGCTCTATTTCAAAGATTTTTTCTTTATCCAAGCGTCATTCCTCCTGTTCATTTTTTTGATTCGTTAAAATGCTGAATATGAAACGGCTACACAAAGGCCGCTCCGTCGCACCATTTTTTCATAGCGTTATACAGCAGCAGTACCTTGGTTTGATCGGATACCTCCTGCCATTCAGCCGGTTTGAATTGCCGGAGCCCGTATTGGCGTTCTCCCTCAAAATATGTGAGGATGCCAATGTGGTTGGGGATATCCCCGGCGATTCTGGCGGCAAGGGCTTTCGGCACGCAGTAGTAATTTTCGTTTCCATGAAAGTTATGGCCGTTCCTGCTTTTGAAATCCTGATAGGTGATTTTGACCTCGAAACAGGTGACCATCATGCCGATGCGCCAGTTATGGCACCGCAGGACACAGCCGTGGCATTTCTGATTATTCTTCTCCGTGCCGCCATCCCGAAAACACCTTCCGGGTTCGTGCATCTGCGCCGTCAGGCAGTTGTCCTTTTCGGAAAACCGTTCCGCATCCAGAAGCCTGCAGAGATATTCCTCATCCTCGCAATAATCCTCAAAGCGGAAGCTGTCCACGATCCCTGAGGGTGTCCACACCTCATCCGCCCACCGGACGGTTCGCTTTTCGGTATGCAGCTTTGGACGGTAATGATGGGTCAGCGCCTTGATTCGCTTTGTCAAATTTGTTTCCATGTTTCACCTCGTTCTTTGCAACAGCTTTTCGACGATTCGCAATTATTTGCATATCCGTTCTGAGGCAATCGCCCTCAGAGCTATAGCAGATGAAACCGTGGGACGGGTATGGGCAGTTGCCGCAGCTTTTGAACGGACCGTGAGGCCGTTCGTCCGGTGGTATACTGCCTACGGTGATGAGACTGTTTGAATCGTAACAGGCAGTTTGCTTATTTCTCTTATAGCGTACCAGCATGACTTTTCCTTTCCGGAAAACAAAAAAAGCCGGAGAATGAAAGTGCATTCCTGCACTCCGCTTCTCCGGCTTTCCAATGCTTTCAACTTTAATTTAATTTTGGTATATATAAAAAGGGCGCTAACTTTATCGGCTTTCAATCAGCCTTAAAAATCAGCGCCCTTTTTAGTTTCAGCTTGTTCATTTGATTGTATTTTGAGTAGCGCCCTTTTTCATTTCGCTCTGTACTAAAAAGGGCGCTACTCATGAATGTTTTTACTTGTAGGTTTGAGTCCTGTCTGAGTGAAGCTTTTACCCTAATAAATCTACGAGAAAAGGGCTTCCACTTTTCTTCGTGGAAGCCCTCGAAAGGCTTGGATTTACTGGCTTTGTAAGCAATAAATCTTTTTTGCCTTTTGTTTTTGGTATGCCCGACAGGGTTCGAACCTGCGACCTATAGAGTCGGAGACCTATGGCGGAGAGCGAATAAGGCTGCATTTCAGCCACTTTCTGTTGGTGTTGCACAAAGTGAAAACCCTAATAGAATAGCACTCAAAGTCTTATCACAACAGGCTTTGAGTGCTGTTTTTGTGTTTTGGGAAAACAGTAGTCAAATAGTAGTCTGCGGTGGTCAAAGAAGCGACTGTGCAGTTGTTGGAAAAGTAAGAATAACTTCAATCATCGAATCGTTCTGTTATCACATTATTATACATAGATATTGGGTTTTCATCACACTTTTACAAATAATGCTGATCAAGTTGAAGAAAGCGAATCATGTGGAGACATACAAATGGATACAGCCCATATTAGTAAATGAAATAATATTCGTGCGAATACATCATTAAATCTTGCTTTTGTTTCCTAAAGATGGTAAAATAATAGACAACGCTGTCGAAATACGTTGTTGCGATAGGCGGATATGATAAATCTTTAAGCTCTGCCATATCGGCAGAGCTTTGTTATTTGATAGAAAGAAAGTGAGTGTGACTTCATGGCAGTCAGTTATAAAAAACTTTGGAAGCTTCTTATTGATATAGATTTGATGAAGAAGGATTTGTGCCGCATATCGGGCATCAGCACGGCAACCGTCACTAAAATGGGAAAAGGCGGCTATGTCTCCACCGAGGTTTTAGAAAAAATCTGCAAGGGTTTGGACTGCAAGGTGGAGGACATCATGGAGATTACGGAGGAATAGTGTAATGGCACTTGATGAGTTCCAAAGCTGGATGAGAGAACATACTGCTTTATCCGACAGTTCTGTCTATAAATATACTCGTGCGGTGCATACCATTTCCAATGATATGCAATCCATAGGGGTCATTCGCAAAGATTTGCTATCCATGACTCGTGTTGAACTGGATTTGTCTATTGCTCTTATCTTAAGCAATGGTGATTTTATTGCAAAAAATAATAAGGGCAATAATATGTACAGCAATTCTCTCAAGCAATACCGTTTGTTTTCGGTTGACAGTTTTGAGGACTATGATGCAGATACAAAGCTGATTGATGAGGTGAATCAAAGCAATATCAGTGCAACAGAGAAAGAAAGTATTATCAAGGCTCGGGTTGGTCAGGGGCAGTATCGAAAAGCTCTATTGGATAAATATGATAATCGATGCGTGGTTACGGGCATCGACCACAAGAAATTATTAATGGCCAGTCACATTAAACCTTGGGCTATTTGTGAGAACAGGGAAAGAGCTGATTCGGAAAACGGATTACTGCTTTCTGCAAATATGGATAAGCTTTTTGATTCAGGACTTATTACCTTTGCAAACGATGGGAAACTGTATGTTTCTTCGTTTGTTGGAAAAGAAAACGAAAATAGATTACATATTAACAGCAGCATAGTAGTTGATTTAAAGGCAACGCAGAAACTTTTGGAATACTTGGAGTTCCACCGTGATGTGTTGTTTGTAAAATAGGTGGATAGAGAAAATTTGCAATATAAAATTGGTGGGTTAATGATCATTGAAATTCCTAAAACTGTATATAAGCGGTTTGTTAAGAGTTTTCCCGAACTCTATCCAGAGATAAAATTGAAACTTATTTCCTGTGATGAAACGTTAGAAAAGCTGGGTTTTTGTGAGGATGCTCCTTGTGCTGTGCGATTTGATTTAGGTAATAAAGATATTGAAGAAGTGCTTGATGAATTAATGTAGTTGGAAATTGACGCTTATAACACAAGTGATGGCGATTTCCCCAAACCATCTAATACGGCTTATCAAAAATACATTAAATACGGCTGGATGTGGGATTGGCTTTACAATGCGATGGAAGAACTATGATGATGAAGTAGAGCAGCCCTGATATGGAACAAGGATAAATTTTTAATCTGCCAGCGACCAGAAGATGAAGAAAGAACACTCTTGTGGAAGTTTGTTATGTACTTTAAGGGAGAAATCTTGGCACAGTATGCCGAGGTATTTGGCAGGCAGTTGATTACCGATGATAAACGCAAGGATTTATTTGGATATACTCCGCCACACCAAGACACTGGGCATCGTCGAGGCAGACAGCAGCGTGTGGAAACGACTGAACAAAGAGGATAAGGCGGAAATTCAGCACGTGTGCGAGGAAAAATTAGAGTGATATTATCGGAGATTTGAGAAATAAACCCTTGATACTATATTTAGCAAAGGAGTCCCTTGATGATAAATATCGACAACAACTTAATATTAATCAAAGGCATAGATAAGACTACGCACATTGACCGTTGGGACTATCAAGCTGGATATATCTCAGTTACCTTTTTGCCAGGTGGTAAAACATATCGATACAATAGTAGCAATGTCGAATTTTACAAAGAACCGGAAGAACTTTCTCCACAAAAATTCCGTATTCTAAAAAGCGGACAGTCATTATCAAATGTTATTCGCATTCAAAAATTTGACAGGCATATTAGAGTTTTCTACAAAAGCGGATACCATGAAACTTTTGGTAGAAACAGTGTTGCGATTATGCCTTCCAGCTTAAATAATTCTACTGCTAATGATCTATTTTCGTATTTTAAAGAATTGGCACATGTTGATACTTTGCTTGGAACAGATGGTATGCCCATCTTAGGAAAACACTTTGATAAAATTGATTTTGTGAGAGAAGATAGTGTTTTAAGCGACTATTTAAAGGGATCATTGTTTGACAACCAGCATGGAAACGCAAAAACTTTAATTTATCCATTTGGATTCAATGCAAGTCAAAAGCAAGCGGTGGACAATGCTTTGAATCATAAGATAAGTATTATAGAAGGTCCTCCTGGAACAGGAAAAACGCAAACCATTTTAAATATCATTGCTAATGCAGTGATGCGGGGAGAAAGTGTAGCGGTTGTGTCCAGTAATAATTCTGCAACAGAAAATGTAGAAGAAAAATTGCGAAAATATGATGTAGACTTTATTTCGGCTTTCCTGGGAAGTGCCTCCAATAAAGAAGCTTTTATTCTGAAACAAAAGAAAATTCCGCAGTTTGACACTTGGCGATTAACAGCGGAAGAAAAATCTGATATTACCCTCAAACTTTCTAAACTGCACGGAACTTTAGAAAATATGCTGTTAAAGAAAAACAATCTTTCTAAACTTCGTTTGGAGCTTGAGCAAACTAAGCTTGAAGAACAGCATTTTACGACCTACTACATAGAAACGAATGACGCAAATACTTTACCTAAAAGCCTGCGAAAACTTAATTCAACTTCTTTGTTAATGCTGATGGCACAGGCAGAAATTGGACAAGAAACCGGTACGTCTCTTTCTTTTTTTAGTAAGCTTTTAAATTTCCTGCATTATGGAATCTACAATTCTTCTTTCTATCACAATTCGCTGGAAAAGATCGTGGCAGTTTGCCAAAAGCAGTATTACAAAGCAAAAATTGAAGAACTTGTCAGCCAAATAGGCATAATTGAAAAAGAATTGATTCACTTTGATTTTGATGTCAAAATGAAGGAATATTCCGATTTTTCCATGAGGCTTTTTCGTCAAAAGCTATCTGAAAAATACGAAAATAAGGTTCGACAAATATACACTGAGGAGGATCTCTGGAAACATTCCGAAAGCTTTATCTATGATTATCCTATTATATTAAGCACAACTCATTCGCTTAGAAGTAGTTTAAATAGCCAATTTGTATATGATTATATCATTGTGGATGAAGCATCGCAGGTTAGTGTTACCACGGGCACACTTGCATTTTCTTGCGCAAAGAAAGCGGTTGTTGTAGGAGATTTAATGCAGTTACCAAATGTCGTAGATAACGAGATGAAAAAACGAACAGATGCCATTTGGAGCAGCTATGACATTTCAGAGGCTTATCGATATTCAAGCCATAGCCTCTTGCTTTCTATTACCGAGTTGTTTAAAGAAGTTCCGAAAGTTATGCTACAAGAGCATTATAGATGCAACCCGAAAATTATAAATTTTTGCAACCAGAAATTCTACAATAATCAACTAATCATTTTAACAGAAGACAATGCCGAAATATCGCCATTAGTGGTTTACCAAACTGTTCCCGGCAATCATGCGAGAGAACACATGAACCAGCGACAGATTGATGTAATCAAAAATGAGGTTATACCCCAACAACATCTTTGTGTAAAAAATCCTTCTATTGGAATTGTGACACCCTATCGGAATCAAGCAAATACTTTACAAAAGGAGTTTTCGGAAACGGCAGTAAAAGCAGATACTGTAGATAAATTTCAAGGACAAGAGCGAGATGTTATTATTTTATCAACGGTGGATAATGATATTTCTGATTTTGCGGATGATGATCATAGGTTAAATGTCGCAATATCACGTGCGATAAAGCAATTGATTGTGGTTATAAGTGGTAATCAACCAACTCGAGAAACGGGTATAGGAGATTTAGTAAAATACATTCGTTACAATAATATGGAAGTTATTAATAGTGAAGTATATTCGGTGTTTGATTTATTGTACAAACAATACGCCGATATACGTCGTAGAGAACTATCGAAGAAAAAGCATGTTTCGGAGTTTGACAGTGAAAATATAATGCTTGATCTGATTTGTCAAGTGTTGCGGGAACCATCGTTCCAGCAGTATGATGTTCTGTTACATGTGCCGCTTAGAATGATACTTCGAGATCTATCGAAATTAAGTAATGACAGAGCAATTGGCTTTGTTATGAATGAAAACACACATGTGGATTTTCTTGTTTTCGATAAACTAAGCCATCAACCCATACTTGTTGTCGAGGTAGATGGTGTTAGCTATCATAAAAAAGGAAGTGTGCAAGCTGAGCGAGATAAACTCAAAGATGCTATATTGGCTCAATATAGTATCCCAGTTGTGCGCTTTAGAACAAACGAAAGCAATGAGAAGATAAAGTTAATAACTGAGTTAAAAAAGATAGTACAATGATATAAGTTAATATGGTTATAAAGTGTGCGCGTTTAAAAAATAGAATTCTTCAGATAAAAAATCAACATAATAACAAACTGTGTGTACTTACGATACTTTTATTCCGAGAATGGATGCAATGGAGTTTTTCTAACGATTTCGTGAGAAATATTGAAAAATATCCGTTTATAGAGTATGATTAGATAAACCATTTTTGTGTAATAGATTTTATGGAGGTACGCATGTCACTTAGTTATGATAAGTTATGGAAAATGCTAATAGATAGAAAAATGAAAAAAACTGATTTGAAAGAGATTTCAGGTATCAGCTTTAATGTACTTGCTCGTATGGGAAAAAATGAACCGGTATCATTTGAAAGCATTGAAAAGATTTGCAGATCTTTAGATTGCAATATTGGCGATATTATGGAGCTAACAGAGGAAACGGAATACCCCAAAAAGTTTACATCCATTGAACTGTTTGCTGGTGCAGGTGGCCTTGCATTGGGTATTGAACAAGCAGGATTCGATACCATCGGTTTGATCGAGTTTGACAAAGCAGCTTCGGATACACTGAGGTGCAACCGTCCTAATTGGAGAGTAATCCACGATGATATCGCTAATATATCTCAACTGGATTTGGAAGAGTACTTCAATATCCATAAAGGCGAATTGGATTTGTTATCCGGAGGATCCCCCTGTCAGTCTTTTTCTTATGCAGGAAAACGCTTGGGTTTGGAAGATGCACGAGGCACCCTCTTTTATCACTATGCTCTGTTTTTAAAACAGCTTCAGCCGAAAATGTTTCTGTTTGAAAATGTTCGAGGCTTGCTCTCCCATGATAAAGGGCAGACTTATAAAACAATTTTAGATATTTTTGAAGAAGAAGGGTACACAATTCAAAAGCAAGTGCTCAACGCTTGGGACTATGGAGTGCCACAAAAGAGAGAACGCTTAATCACGATCGGTATTCGAAATGATTTGGTGGGCAAGATTAAATTTGAATTCCCTGCTCCTCACAAATATAAGCCCGTATTGCGGGACATTCTGCTGGATTGCCCCAAAAGCATTGGTTCTCCTTATTCAAAGTACAAGCAGGAGATTTTTGAGATGGTTCCCCCAGGCGGCTACTGGAGAGATATACCAGAGGACATAGCAAAGGAATACATGAAGAGCTGTTGGTATATGGAGGGTGGTAGAACGGGTATTTTAAGACGTTTGAGCCTTGATGAGCCCTCTCTCACCGTCTTAACCTCACCCAGCCAAAAGCAAACGGATCGCTGCCATCCCTTAGAAGCTCGTCCGTTTACTGTCAGAGAAAATGCAAGATGTCAGAGCTTTCCCGATGATTGGGAATTCTGTGGTAGTGTAGGCCAACAATATAAACAGGTAGGCAATGCAGTGCCCGTTCATTTAGCATACGAAATTGGAAAGAAAATCAGAGAAGGATTGGAGTGTTTATAATGTGGAAATTAGACTTTATCAGTGAAGAAGATTTTAGAAATCATGTTTGTTCTACGATTGAAAAATACGGAGAAAAGTTGGAGTCGTTCGACCTGAAACGCTTCAATAAAAACTTGGTTGATCCCATTAAGCTGATTTTTGATAAAACTGTTTACCAGTCCTCTTGGGAAGAAATCGTTAGCAATGAGATTTTCAGACAGCGTGATAAATCCAACAACAATGATATTGGATACTTTCATCAGAGAATGTTTCAGTATATAGAAAATTGCCGTGTGCCCGATAATGGCAAAGACGGTGGTTGGGACGTTATTTATGAAAATGAAAACGGAATAGAAATTCCCGGTGCGGGCAATGTACATACGGTGTATGTAGAAATGAAGAACAAGCACAATACAATGAATTCTGCTTCTGCCGGAAAGACGTTTATTAAGATGCAAAATCAACTGCTCAAAGACGATGATTGTGCTTGCTTTTTAGTAGAAGCCATTGCACAGCATTCTCAAAATATTAAATGGGAAACCACGGTGGACAAGCAGAAGGTTGGGCATAAACTTATTCGCAGAGTGAGCATTGACCAGTTCTATGCCTTAGTAACTGGGCAAGGAGATGCATTTTATCAGATGTGTATGATATTGCCGGAAGTCATTCAAAAAGCAGTAGATACCCTTGGAAATTCCATTGTGCCAAACGACACCGTAATTGATGAATTGAAGACGATAGCAGCTCAAAAGCATATGGAATCTGATGACCTTGCCATTGCAATGGCTGTGTACATGCTTGGTTTTGGTGGGTATAAGGGATTTTAAGTTTTAAGTTAAAATAAAGGTGGTGTGAATAATGCAAACCGCAATTGACAGACTTAGCGTGGGAAAAGAAAAAGAAATTAACATCATGGATTTCGACGGATACCGCTCTTTAACACGTTTTGTGTGTCCTGAATGCGGTGAGTATGTTAGTGCAAGAAAAAATTTGGGCTTTTGGCACTTGCCTGGTAAAGGTTTAGATTGTGATCGCCGAGTTGACGGACAATCCAATTTAACTTATTACGAGAGAGTAGGGTTATCTTTATACTTAAAGCGAAACGGAGCGGAAATAACCATAAATATGATGTTTCCGTCTTTAAATAAGCATATTTATGACATTGTCATAGATAAACAAATTACACTTGAAATCATGCAGGATTCTCGGATTTATTCGTCCTCAAATGTGTATGAACTGAGTTCTTGTAATTTTATATGCGAACAAACATCCTTATTGAAGGTAACATTTGTTCCGATTGCAGATAAAAACTACAAAATTTGCATATCGGACAAGAGAGCGGAAGAAACCCTTGCAGAAGCTTGGTCCCAATATTCAGATGGTTTTACTGGTTATGGCGCTTTGTTTACTTATTCGGAAAAAGGTGGACGTAAAGTGCGAAAAAATGACACAATTGAACCGCACACTAAATACTATTGGGTGGTTCCATCGGGTAGATATTCAACGATGAATGGACTTATTTGTGAATTTGTGTCTGAATTTTATATTGGAAAAGATAGATTTAGTCTTTATGTTATTACCATAGAACATAGTAGTGAACAAGAATTCAAAAATTTGGACACCTTTTTCTGGAATAGGCTAAGGCTCAAACTGTTGTATATTAAACCTAAAATTATTCCTATATGGCCTCCTGTAGCGAAAACATCAGAAGCTAATATTCCCTGTTACATGACCAGGGCTAACAAGTCTATATTTTGTGCTGTAAAGTCAGATGAGCAGAGTCCTAAAATCTATAAATATTTCAATGAAAAATACAGCGAAGTCAAGGTTTATGGTGAAGAGAATCAAAAGTGGTGCACATTAATACCAAATTCAAATACACAAGCCTTTACAATAGATCGAAAATATTTAGCGAACGGATTAATTTTCTCATCCGCTGTTAATGGTTGTGTTGGAAAAGGGAAAAAAATGTCCCTATTTCTTGGCGATGAAGAGATAACCGCCGAAACGAATTTGAAATTGCTATTACCAAATACAATTCAATTTATATCAAACCATAAGCTCAAAGCCCTTTTTTGGTCTTCGTATTCAATAGAAATAGAAGAACATGTTGGTAGCACACCAACGGTTCATGAGTTGAAAAATAAAATTAAAAGCATATGGATTTTCGACGAGCAAAACAAACAGTTACTGCGGAATATTACTTTCAAAAAACCTTTAAAAGCAGAAAAAATTATTCAAGACAAAGAGATTAGGTTTCTTGCAAAAAAGCACTACTTAGAACCCACTGTACCAATATCACTTAAATACAAAAAACAAGCTCAGCAACTGTTAAAATACCTGGAACTATCACCAATGATATCGACCGGGAATATACAGCCCACAATACTACGCTATATAGCAACAGGAGGTAAAACAGATGATGAATAAATATTCTTTGTGTATTGCGGAAATAGATTACAATACACATGAAGTCAGAAACAAGGTTAATCGCATAGCGGATTTTGATATTGAGGACAACTGTTTTTTCTGTGCTGAATATAGTGGTTGGGAAGAAAAAGACATAGACAATTATTATCCTCGACATGTCAGAGCTTTCGCAAGTACCTTAAAACCTTATGTTGCTGAAGTGCGTAGGTGGAGAACTGTATCTGGCACCAATATCCATACGGGATTACCCTATATCAATACGGAATCTGAGTCTGCCAAACAACAGCCGATAGAAGTGATTTTCCTTTCTGAAATAGATTTAGATAAACATAATAGTGATAATGAGATTCGAACTCTCTTGCAAAATGGCATAGAGATACCTTTCTACACATCTGAAGATTTCTTAATCGTTATTAATAAGTCCTCAGACATGTATGAGTCAATCTCATTTAGCAAAAGAAATTTTCAATCTATTCCAAATACTAATACATATAAAATACAAAAGCACTGTGCAGACATGCTGAAAACAACACATTATGTGGGACTATTCAACATTTATCAGGATGATATAGTAGATACAAGTGCATGTGATATTTTTAATGCTGAAGGGCAAAGAATGCCAATTAGATATTTTTTTAAATATCTGCAGTTAGGTCGTGCCGAGAGAAATTTCCCACTTAGAACCCCAGAAGATTATAGTAAAGCATATATCTCGAAGTACATAAAAAACAACAAGGAAATTTTAAAAGTATCCAAATCGGACGCTCAAAAATGGATAACAATGATAGAAGAAGCCTTTTCCAACAGCAAAGAAATTACAGCTTTTTTTGAAAATACCGGATTCAAAATGTCCGATATTGAGTATTCATTGAGACATGTATCGTCCGAAGTCAAAGATTTCTATCTAAAGCTTGACGATTTTTCTAATATTGTAAGTGCTGCACTATCAAACGATCCAGATGTTATGGCAATCTGCAGGGAAGAAATTAAGAATCAGTGGCTTGCAGAACAGGATGATTTTAAAAATGAAATTATTTCTCAAATGAATTCTTTGAAAAAAGATTTATCTGAATTAGAAAATAATAAAGTTCGTCTTGATCAAATGATTGCCGAACACAACGCAAAAAAAGAAAGATTAGAAACCACATGTGAAGAATTGTGCCTTAAAAATAAAGAGTTAGAGGAAAATGCGGAAAGTATTGCAGCAAAAACAACTGAGCAGTTAAAAAGATTTCAATCTGACATGGTGGAACTGGCTACTTTATCTGGGCTTTCAAATGTAAATAACAGCACAACAGGGACACCGTATATTGCAGAACCTAAATTAAAATTAAAAATGAGTGAAAGCGAAATAGATGATATTTCGTGTTTTGTTGACGACTTGCAAGATAACCTGATTGCCTATGGTTTGCAAAATGATTATTCCTATGATTTTGCCCTGTTCATTACAGCAACCATATCATTGGGTAAAAATATAATAGTCTGCGGTTCTAAAAGCATGGCAGTTGGTTGCGCTATCTCATTATTAATCGAAGGTGGACAAGCTCCGGTTGAAATTCAATTTCCAATGGGATGGAATGATGTCGATAAAACTATTGGGTTAATAAATAAATCCAATAGAAGAACATTCGTAATCCATGGATCTTTAGATACAGTTAACACATCAATGATCTCGTCAATTTCAAAATATTGTCCGGAAAAGATTGTTTTGTTTTCTTGTGAAGACTCAGATGTTTTAAACCTTATTCCCAGATATTTAAGCAATTATGTAACTTTTATTGCTACGGATTCTGTGTGGGGTACAGAGAGCGAAAGCGAAGATGATCTGGGATTTGGAAACTTCAATATTGATTACCTCAACATTAAAGTGGAAAAATCACAGTTCGAAATTGTAAAGAATTTGATGGATATAAAGCCCATCAGAGCACAGTATCAAAACAACGTAACCATGATAATGTCTGCATATCAGCAAATCGGAGGAAAAAGCATTGCGTCGACATTTGCTAACCTTTTTAATTTACTGATGTGTTGCTATACAAATAAGCAAGAAATATTAGAGTCCCTTTCCAAGTGCGGTATAAAAGAGGAGATTATAGCACTTTTAGAGGAAGAGATCGATTATGAATAATACATTGCTGTCAAAAATAGCACAAGATTTAAATATAATTCAATTTATTGAAGAAACGCAAAATCTTTACACATCACGAGTCATTTATTCTGCCTTGGCAGCATGGATGAAGGTAATCCCTCTGGATGGGTACGATGGAAATAATCTCACGTCTTCTGTAACAAAAAAATATCACACCGAGAGATCTAAGGAAGTATTAGATGAAATACTGTGCTTTTTCCCTGAAGTCAGATGCTGGTTTTACGATGCAGAATCATCTCAAGATAATAATTTTCCGCTACATAGCATCCAAGAACTATTGGTGGTAAGTAATGAATTATTTATTGATGATATGTCTAATCGAATATGCGCAGTGGCGCAAACGGTTAAGAGGAACTCCGTAATATTAGCTGATAATATAGATATTTCAGAACATTATAATGGTGTGTGTTGTTTGTCCCCAAAACGACCATTTGTTTATGACAACAAATTTATAGATAGCAGTGAATTCTTTAATAATTTAATTGAATGCATGCCATTTTCTGCAGATAATTGGAATGTTGAAAAAGAGTATTTCGATCCTTCTATACGCACTACAACTTTCTACAAATCCTGGGTGGATAAGCCGCCAAAGCAAAAATACTACATTTCGAGAATTGAAACAGGAATCAAACAATATCGATACTTTGTTGAAACACAAAAAAATGGAAAATGCTTATCTTCTAAACTCAATGATTTTTTTGTAGAAAGTGGAAATTTAAAAAGAGTTTTATTATATTTGAGAAGTGTCGAAAATAATCCTCTGGTGATAAAAGCTTTTTGCTACAAAGACCATGTAAAAGTGAATAGAAATATTACATCTCTACCTTACCCTGAGGAATATATGCTTAGGTTTTTAGGCTGGCCTATTCATTCAATATCAGATAGGCTTAATTATGTTTATAACAAAGAAGTTTGGTCACAAATTAGAAGGATTATAGAAAACCTTATGATAGATATAGACGAGGTGAACTATGAAAGATCAGTATAGCGTAGAAGCTACCCATTCTGCGTTAAAAGAGAAAATGTTAGATTACATTAAAACAGTCTATCTTGGGAAAAATGATGCACTAAGATTGGCTTGTGAAAAAGAGATTGAAAAAGATGGCGAATTATATCAAGAACCATATATTGAGGCCAATCAGTCATATTTGATTGAAAGAAACGGAATTGCAAATATGGAAATTCCGAAGAATCGAGAAGTTATTAAAAGTTCTCTCGTGGCACTTTCGGATAAAAAGGTGGGTGTTTTTCCTAATCCTTATTTACATCAAATAAAAGTGCTAAATGCCTTTGCAAGTGATAAAGATGTGTTTGTAGCTACTGGTACTGGTTCTGGTAAAACGGAGTGTTTTATGTGGCCAATGGTAGGAAAATTGCTCGAAGAGGCTCAGATATCTCCTGGAACTTGGGAAAAACGTGGAGTACGAGCTCTGATGCTTTATCCTATGAATGCGTTAGTATCTGATCAGTTAGGCCGTTTAAGAAAAATGATTGGAAGTAGCGACTTTCAACAGATTTCAAACGAGGTTGCGCCTGATGCCCGTATACCACAGTTTGGCATGTATACCGGGAGAACACCCTATGCTGGCGAGCCAGACTTGAATAAAGATAAAGAGCTTGCCAAAACAATACGTACTGATTTGCTTAATAATAATCCTCACAATACAGTGGAGTTTCAAGAAAAAGAGGATTCAATTTGTTCATTAAAAAACATTGGTAAATATCCTGCAAAAAAAGATTTATACAGGTTTGTTGAACATCTGACACAAGGAGAACACTTTACGGCTTGTGATGATGTAGAACTCATAACCCGCCAAGAAATTCGGCAAAACTGCCCGGATATATTGATCACAAACTACTCTATGTTGCAATATATGTTGATCAGACCGATTGAAAATTGTATTTGGAAAGATACTCAAAACTGGTTAAAAACTTCACCCGACAATAAACTACTGTTTATTATCGATGAAGCACACATGTATAAAGGGTCTGCTGGCGGAGAAGTTGCTTTGCTAATCCGAAGGTTTATGCACAAGCTCGGGATATCTCGAGATAGAATTCAATTTATTTTGACAAGTGCAAGTATGCCAAAGGACGGAATGGATGCTGTAAATAAATTTGCTTGCGACTTAACTGCTCAAACCAATCAACAAAATTCATTTGAAGTATTTATAGGGGATCCTGAGCAAATAGATTTCTCGGACTCAAAGGATTTTGATCCGAATATTTTACAGGATATTTCTATAGACGACCTACATAATAGTTTTCAACTACAGAGCGAGTGCATCAAAAAGATTGCGAATAAAGTGAATTGGGAATATACGGAGAATGATTTTTCGAATATGGAAAATCGTTCTGTTTGGCTGTGTACAAAGTTAAGAAAATGCAAGCCAATGCTGGATATTATCAAAGAATGCAGAGGAAAAGCAACTAAATTCGATGCACTGTGTTCAACGGCTTTTCCCTATGAATCTATCGAAAATTCTCGCAAAGCAACAAGTTTATTGCTTTCATTGGCTCATTTAGCAAAAACTCCAGAAGGCAGCGTATTCTTCCCTACACGATTACATTTGATGTTCAGAGGATTGAAAGGGCTTTCAGCATGTTCGAATCCTAATTGCGGTTGTACTGATGAAAACGCTAAATCTTTGGGGTTAGGCAAAATTTATCTTGGAAAACACAAGTCAAGATGTTTGTGCGGTGGCAAAATTTTTGAACTTGTGAATGACCGAACATGTGGTGCCATTTTTCTGAAAGGTTATGTCGACTCAAATTCACCCTCCTTCATTTGGAATCACATAGGCGAGAATTTTAGCCAGGACTTTAAAGAAGTATATTTTTATCCGATTTCTGGTGATAATGGTTACAAAAAAGGAAAAGAGGATTCGCTCATTTGGGTGGATAGTAGTACGGGTAAAATATACACCGATGATTTCCATGCAAAACAAGATGGATTTATTCACCTTGCTTATTCCAAAAAAGAGAGAAAGGGAAAGCCCGGGATTTGGACATTCAGCTCTTGTCCAAAGTGTGGAAAAAGAAGATTAGCTGCAACCGATTTCGTAACAAAGGGAAATGAGCCATTTTTCAACTTGGTATCAGAACAATTTTATATTCAACCTCCAACGATGTTCGAACAAGCTGAAATTGAGAAAACTCCAAATGCAGGTAGAAAGGTTCTTCTTTTTTCTGACAGTAGACAAAAAGCGGCTATTCTCGCTAAAGATTTGACTCGTGCCGCTGATGAAGATGCAATGAAAAAAGCACTTACTATCGCACTAATTGAACTTCAGAATTGGGCGAAAGAAAATCACCAAGAAGCATCAATGAATCTGCTGTATATTGCCTTTTTAAAGATTTCAGCAGAAAATAACTTGAGATTTTTTTATGGCGATGACGAAGTTGAACTTAAAGAAGATATTGCTGAGATGCAAAAACTTTTGAAACGATATGGAGGAAAGATAGACTTTATTCGCAGAGCTAAAAAATTTGACAGAATTCCGAAGTTGTTTTATGAACAGCTAATTAAACAAATGTGTAGCAATTTTCGTTCTTTGACAGATGCTGCATTAGCATGGGTTGTTCCTTGCGATGATGATACGATTGAGGAAACCTTAGAGTTGTTTGAAGATGCTGAAATCAATTTGAGTAGAGATGACTTCGAAAAAGTTTTTGCATCATGGGCCATCGAAATTATGACTGATACATATTCCTTAGGAAGCGAAATATCGGATAGCATTCGTGGAGATATTTCAATATACGACGATAGATTTGGATTGAAACCTGATGCCAAACTGCCAAAAAAGATAGAGGACATTCTAAAAAATCAGTTACTTACAGATGCTCAAATCCAAATTATATGGGGGCAATTGCAGAAATTCTTATCGAAAGGCGAAGATAGTGATAATAAATATTTGAGTTTGCACAGAATAGCACTTAAATACGATAATAATAGCCAGTGGCATGTGTGTCCTCGATGCAGTGGTGTTTCTCCATTTACTTTATGGGGCACATGTGCAAGATGCGGGAAAGCATCTCCGGTTCAAATGGAGACAAAGGATTTCGAACGCATCAAATTCTGGAGAGAACCTGTACTTGAAGCTTTAAACGGCGACAAGAAATCACTAATGACCAGAATAAATGTTGAAGAACATACGGCTCAACTTTCCCATAAAGATGGTAAGCTAAAAACTTGGTCTACAACCGAAGATTTTGAGATGCGTTTTCAAAATATATATGCAAATAATGACAAGCCGGTTGATGTGTTAAGTTGTACTACGACCATGGAAGTTGGAATAGATATTGGTTCATTAACCGCCATAGGACTGAGAAATGTACCGCCAATGCGCGAAAACTACCAACAGCGAGCAGGTCGAGCAGGCCGTAGAAGTTCTGCTATTTCGACGATTGTTACATATACGGATAACGGACCGTATGATAGCTATTATTACTACCATCCTGAGAAAATTATCTCTGGAGACCCCAGAAAGCCGTGGATAGATGTTAAAAATCAAAAGCTAATTCACAGACATCTAAATACGGTGATGGTGTGCTCTTTTTTTGAGCATAAAAATATTTCAGTAGATCAAATTGGAATTCTAACTTTTTTTGCATCATACTACAATGAAATGAAATCTTTTTTAAGCAACAAAATCTTTTCAGATGTGGAAATTCTAAGACTTTTGCCATCCTTGAATATGAAGGATACTTATCGACCAGAATCCTTAGTATATCAATTGGATGAATTAAATCGAAAATCATGCGAAATTCCAGAAAATTATAAGGATGATGAGGGTAATGAGAAATCGTTTTTAGACTGTGTATTAGAGGAAGGAATTTTTCCTACGTATTCTTTTCCAAGAAATATTGTTGGTTTTCACATAGAAAAGAATAATGGTAAAGAAATTGAACAAAAACCAGATCGCTCTATTGACATTGCTTTGAGTGAGTATGCTCCAGGAAGAATCGTAGTAGTTAATAAAAAATCCTATAAATCAGGAGGAATTTACAACTATCATTCTAAGTTTGCCAAAGGCTACTATGATAAGCCTGCTGCAAAATATATTCATAGCAAAGATTTTTATAAAACCTTGTATATGTGTGCAAATCCTTTATGTACATGGGTTGACTACGAATTACCTTCTGATGGATTGTGTCCGTTTTGCAATAGCGGTATTCATTCAAAAAGTGTTGTTAAACCTTGGGGCTTCGCTCCGCTAAATGGAATGTCTATCCGTGAAGCAGAAGCGGAGAGTGAAAATAGTTATGCGACATCGCCGGCATATGCACTCCCCTTAGATGAAACACAGCTTAAAACAATAGGCGATTACAAAAATGTCAAATGCGTTAAACTTCCAAATCAGCCGTTGACAATGGTGAATAGGGGGATATCTGAAAAAGGTTTCTACCTGTGTAAAATATGTGGAGCAGCAGTGCCGGGCGATGAATATCCGGATTTAAAGCAAGTGCAAAAACCCTATAAGCATCCGTATAGTGACAAAAAATGTTTTCATCCTGAAAGTGAATGTGAGAATATTTTTCTGGGGCATCAAATGAGAACAGACATGGTTGTTTATGAAGTAACATTAGATGATAACGTACTTGATGTTAGAGCCGATAACATTTGGTTGTCGTCAGCAGCGCAAACATTAGCTGAAGCAATGGCATTATCGGCAGGAAAGTTGTTAGATATAGAGTTTACTGATATTAAAAGTGGATTTCGTATTAGATATGGTGAAGATGTGGTTTGTGCCGATATTTTCTTGTTTGATAATCTGTCCAGTGGTGCAGGATATAGTTCAGCTATTGCTGAGCGATCAGAAGAGTTGTTTGAGATGACACGAGAAACACTAATGACTTGTAAAAATAATTGTGATAGCGCATGCCAAGAGTGTTTAAAACATTTTTGGAACCAAAGCTTGAAAATACCACTCAACAGAAAGTTGGGAATAGATTTGCTCGACTGGATTTGTGAGGGTAAATTGCATCAAGAGCTTTCATTAACGGAGCAAGAAGTAATATTTTCGCAGGTGGTAAATTTGTTTAAGCCCGATTTTACAACAGTTTTTGATGGAAAAACTATAAAATTAGCTGGGAAAGAATCATTTAACCTTTATATTTATCCGGTTATGTGGTCCAGAAATGATTCGAGAATTCCGAAAGACAGCATTGCAATATCGGATAAAATGATAAAAGAATCGTTACCAGAAGCTTATAGGCAAATTTCGGAAATTATTAATGGGTAAGATTGATTAGTTCAGATGGGAGATGAATTGGATTCTCTAAACTTGTGTAGCTATTCCCATCTTCTTGTGGTATCCCTTGTGTTTACAAAGGAGGGCGAGAATATGCCACAAAGATTAGATGACCTATACCACGAATTCTTCACATCATTGGAACTACCGGAGCTAAAATCTTCCATAGAGGACAATCACAAAATATTGATTGGCCATCTATCCAAGGAGGATAGGAAAATTGTTCTGCGAATCATTGATGCTTTAGAAATGATTTGCAACTATCAAACAAAGGCGAGCTTTATACAAGGCTTCAAATTAGGATTTGAGCTTACAACTGAATTACAAACCTACGATACCCACAGTGTTGAGATTGACTCTCAAAACTGTGGGTATTCTTTTATGCCTCAGGAGGTGCAGAAAAATGAAGAAAAAAACTAACCTGAGCATTGGGAATATGGACTAACAGTATAAATTGACACAGCAGGGATATAACGAATGGATACACCTGCTGTGATTAACTTAAAACTTTTTCATAATCTCCCGATAATCAAAATCAGACAGCTCACCTTTTTGGTTTTGCTCCATATAGGAAACAGCGTCGGCAACTTGGTTGTTCCAATCGTCAATAGATAGCTTGCCACGATTTTTTCGTGTCTTCAGTCGGTTGTAAACCTTGTCGTACTCTTGCTGAGTGGGGGTGCGATTTTCTTTTTTCTCTGCCTCTTTTACATGGGCACCAATATCACGGCAAGTTTTTGTGTCACCTTTTTTATTTTGGTTTGGCGCAATGTTAGAGCAATAGCAAGTGTTGTGACCCGACAGAAGTAAAAAATATATTCCACAGTTATGACACTTGCGTGGGCAGTGACCATTGATTAAAGCTCTGAAGAAATCAGCATGTAAAAATGCTCCCATACTGTCAAATTCAATTCGCTCTGCAATGATATACTCCTTTTCGTTGTTAGGGTTTCTCATGGGTGCATATTCCATTCCAACATGTCTTGTTTGAGCAAAATCAAAGCTTGGAATTGGGGGCATGGTAGCTCGAATATCATTGATGAGCTTGGTGTCAGTGAAGAAACTGTAAACTCCCACAGCATAATGTTCAGGGTTTCGTTTATTAAGCTGTTCAAAATAGTAATCTAACATAACAGATACATATTTTTTAAAAGCTATTGTTTCATCAATAATGGAAATTAGCTTAAAAATAAAATGATGGAACACTTCGCCTTCATGAGTTCCTCTATCCATCATAGCCATAAAGCCTTTAGGTTGACTGCTCCAAATGTCTGCAAGCATAGAATGTCCAAAATCTTTATTAATTAAATAAGAAAATGGCGGTAGTGAAATTATCAAATCCAAAACCTTGTTTAACTTGTTCTGTAAATCAGTAACAGTGGCAAGGTCTTTTTTTATACGTGGGTTAGTAATGTTTTGCATTGCACCAATCAAAGCATTTCGGCTGTCATTCATTAAGAGTAATGTATCACCGGATAAATTAAGCACTGCTGCCACACATTCACCCAAGGGAAGCTTGGTAGTATCCATAAGCAAATAGTTTTGCCAAAACATTAAAGTGAATTCACTAAGGGTATTTACCTTTTCATTTGTTTTTTTTGTGCCCTCAATCATATAATTTTCCTCTTTTGTATCGGATAGATTTTTCGTCTGTACCTGACCTTTGGGATACAGGCTTAAACCACCCCAAAAGCTATTGAAAAGCACTTTTAATCTGTTAGTATTATTGTATCAGATATATTTTAATTAATCAATCGGAAACTAAAATTTAATGATCGGCTAAAGATGATATGGTTGCCACGACCTCGAAAGAGCGAGCGACGGAAACGATGGAGAGAACCTCGGTCAGGAACGGTCTTTAGGTAGAACGACAACAAAAAATCAAAAAACAAAGGAGGACAACTTATTGAAAGAAACTGCATTGATTCTATATAAACCACCAATCTCTGACTTTAGTACAGATAGTATTTCAAAGTCACTTTACGCAGAGCCGTACTTTGAAGAAGATGGCTGTCTGTTTATGAAAACCTCAAACGGACAGCGAATGCTCTGCAACTTCATCGCCTATGTGGAGGAAGAACTGATTGTCACAAATGGTAGCAGCGAAAAAAGAATTTAAAAATTGGAGGTATTCACAAGAAAGGCTATTCGCTAAAAAGCATCACATTAACTATTGCAGAGTTTAAAAAGATGAACTGGATCGAGGAATACTGGGGCTCAGCTTGTAATGTGTCAGCTGGAAACAGTAATCGTGAACAGCTCCGACACGCTATCCAAAGCACTGCCGAGGATATTTTAACACGCAGGCTTTATTCTCACATCGGTTGGGTTTATACAAGCAGTTGGGAGTACCAAATGCCCGGCAGTGACAGTTGCCTTTGTGATGATGCAGTGGTTGCAAAGTATGGACTGATTGAAGGCACCGATAAAAACTGTGCCTTGGCAACCTTGGATTTATTAAATTCAGATGTTGCGCCTAAAGAGATAGTACAGCCACTTGTAGCAATAATGTTTACTGCTCCCCTCATTGAATTTTTTGCAGGGGCAGGATTTCAAATGAAAACCGTACTTGCACTTATCGGGCCCACAGGTAGTAAGAAAAGCACACTTGCAGCATACGCAAAAGGGGTAACAGCTATTTAATAGTGGTATCTATGGGTTATGACTATCAAGGCAACCGCATGAAATCTCAGCAAAAGACAGTAAAACCGCCCGAGGGGCTTACTCCAAGGCAAACGGAAAAGTGGCTAAACGAACAGGCAATATTATTCGAAAAATCCGTTAAAAATCAGCCTGTCACCCTAAAGAAAAACATTACTTTGGCACAGTATATTGAAATATTCAAAAATGAGGTCGCTCCCATAAAACATTCTAAGTCAACTCAAACCCGCAATAAAATAGAGTATGAGCGAATACTGCCATACCTTGGACACATCAAATTAAAGGACTTGAAAGCTGAAGATTTTCGCAACTTCTATGCCGAAATGAGAAAGGTAAAATCCAAACGCACAGGCGAATTGCTTGCAGAAGCTTCTATAGAGGGGCTACATTCAGTTGTGTGCAGTATCTTGTCGTCCGCAATGGAGCAAGGCTACATCACCCACAACCCGGCATGGCGAACCTACAAGCCACAGGGAATGAGGAAAGAAAAAGTTGTTGCTGACGAAGAAACAGTACAAAAAATACTCTCTGCCTTGGAGCAAGAGAGTATAAAATATGAGGTGTATTTTAAAATTATTATTGCCACAGGCATACGCAGGGGCGAGTGCTGTGGTATCAAGTGGGAAGATATTAACTTCACGAATAACGAAATTCGCATACAGCGAAACGTGGTTAAAGTGCAAGGAGAAGAAGTGTTTACCAAGCCGCCCAAGACAGTATCGGGCAACCGATATGTCTACTTCTCCGACAGCCTTGCGAGTCTGCTGAAAGATTACAAGGACTTCTGCACACAGCATATAAGGATGTACGAAAACAGGCAAATGACCGATGGCACATATCTATTCAGGCAAAATAAAACTGACCTACCAATGATACCCGATACATTCTCCTCACGCTTTCGCAAAATTTTAAGGGATAACAACCTGCCAACAAGTCTAAATGTGCATAGTCTTAGACACACAACAGCCAGCCTGTTAATCGCCAACGGAACCGATGTAGCAACCGTGGCAAGCCTGCTCGGACACGCACAAGTTAGCACCACACTGGATATCTATACTCATGCCTTTGACAAAAACAGAAAGAAAGCAGCAGAGGGGCTGCATAAGGGATTGGGGGTGTAGAAAAAAGGTGAACGATTCGTTCACCTTTTATGCACATATTCACTCTGATACATTAATTTGGATTTATTGAAATAGTCTTTTTTCGATAAGAGACACCCTTGCGTTTAATGGGTTTTAAAGGTGGTTGAGCAGCAGCTAATTTATTTGTAAGCCTCATTATTTCAGGAAATTTGTTTCTATTTATATTTCGAGCAGCTTGAATTTGGCCCTTCAATGATGCCAATTTCGCAGATACATCTGAGTATTCTGTAGTAGCAGTAGTAGATTTTATTTCTTGGAAACCTAAATAAATTTTTTGTTGAAGGCTATTGGGAACAGCTAAAGACTTGTCTGGCGTAATAATTGTGCCGGTTACAGGCTTGTAGTCTGAAGCTGAATAGTACTTTACTTTTGAATATTTTGGTTTATGATCATATTTTCTTAAGATGCGATCCACGTCTCTTTGTAAAACTTTTGGATCTAAAGGTTCTGGACTGGAAAAAGTCATATCGTCGACATACAATGTAAAAGTACAGTTTTTCTTTAATGCATATTCCGCAATTTCGTTAAACATATCGTAATACGCATAAAAAGCCATAATTTGACTCGTTGGGCATCCAGTAGGAATCCTGGAATCATACGTGATAATATCTGTCAAAATTTTGGCAACATCTGGTGAAGTAAGCAACTTTTGTGTGAAAAAACAATAGACGGGCTCTCTTTTGCAATTGTCGTAAAATTTCTTTATGTCAATTGTTAAAAAGAATTTCCCGTTAAGATGTGCCTTTCCGTTGTCGATATAGCACTTGCCTTTTTCTCCTGAGATCAGCCATGTAGGTCGTAAGACTTTTTGCAACAATATAAGAATTCGTTTTTGAACCAATTTTAACGTTCTGTCTGGAGCTGTAATTTTGCGTTTTTCAAGTGAGTTCTTTTTTTCAATTTCAAAGGAGTGATAAGATATTGCAGAATTGATAAGTTGCAGATTCCCTGGTTCTAACAAAAGCAACTTTTCAAGACGTGCTTTGCTTCTGCATTTATATAGTGCACATTGAGCAATGCTATACCTTTTAAAGCGATCATGATTATGCATCTGGATTACCTGCCGAATTAGCCATACTATTAATTAACTGGTTCATCATATTCCTAATTATAATAGAACCTTTACCTGAACCGCTTTTTTCTGCATCTTCAAAGTTCTCTGAAAGCAAAATTAATGAAGATAATCTTATATCGTATATTTCAGCGTATTTTTCAAGAAGCTCCAAAGAAGGTTTTTTTTTGTTGTTTTCGATTTCAGATAGGTAACTGGCTGAGATGCCAAGTTTTGAGCACATTTCGGTTGCCTTATAACCATAAATAGCTCGTGTACGTTTTAGTACATTGCCAATCATTGTTATGTCACCTCTTCCATATATATTTTAGCACAAAGGCTTAAACTGCAAAATTAGATGGGCTTCCCATTTTATGCACAATATCATCTTATCTTTTAAATATCTCACATAGGCACTGGACAATCTGTAAACCAACCAGCGCTACTTCAAGTGCCTTAAACGCAATCTTAAAAAAGACTTTGTTCAATTTAAACTTGAATGGGTGAGATTTTTGGGAGGAAGATGACTTGCTGGGAATGTTCTGCATGGGCTGCGAAGATTTGTTTTTTTTCATTTTATACTCCTTCGAGAACCACGAATATAGTTGATGTGGTTCCCTCCCGGGAAAGAGTAGGTGCATACAGAACGCCCACCTAATTCTTTGGGCACCCTCCAAGCTCCCGGCTTGGAGGGTGCTGGGCAAAGGTACGTTGGTCGGTCATCAACCACGTGCCGCGCCCAGTTGGGTAGAACACCATAAAGATGTTCCGCGAGTGCAAATGCACTCCAAATTAGGGGAGTTGACCGTAGAGAATATGTCCTCTACACTTCGCTGTAGTTAAATTATAACTGACGAAATTGTTTATGTCAATAAGTAATTTCGCAAATAGCGAATTTTGTTTTTAGAGTTAAATTGAAACTTCAAAGAAGTTCTGGTTTAACATATGATGGTGCTTAACTTTATTAAATTATGACAAATGCCATGGGATAGAACTTTTAACGCAAACAAAATGACCGATTGCGAATTGAGAAATAGGTTTTTAAGAACTTTATAATTATAAAATCCCCTGTTTTCGTTTGAAAACAGGGGATTTGGTATGCCTGATGCGATTCGAACGCACGACCCTCAGAGTCGGAGTCTGATACTCTATCCAGCTGAGCTACAGGCACATATATGAAAACTGCAATTTCTCGCAGTAGTCAACCTATTTAAATTTAGTGGTCAAATAGTAGTCATTTACCTTTTGAAAATTCGTTTCTCTGACGATAAACACAGTAACCAAAGCACTTTGCAGACTTTCGATAAAACACTCATCAGAGTTGTCGGAGTCTGATACTCTATCCAGCTGAGCTACAGGCACATATATGAAAACTGCAATTTCTCGCAGTAGTCAACCTATTTAAATTTAGTGGTCAAATAGTAGTCATTTACCTTTTGAAAATTCGTTTCTCTGACGATAAACACAGTAACCAAAGCACTTTGCAGACTTTCGATAAAACACTCATCAGAGTTGTCGGAGTCTATCGCGCTATCCAACTGCGCTACGGGCACATATTAAGGGGTTAAGGGCTAATTTGCCTTTATATTATGATTGCTTAAATAGTATAGCATAAACTCTTTTAAAAGAAAACACCTAAGTTAAGAAATGACCCAACAATATGAAAAACAGTTATTCGACATAATTTGCAAAATAAGTGTTGACAAACCTTTGGGGCTATGTTAATATAATAAAGCTGTCA
>NZ_DALZQO010000032.1:0-27330 GCF_032017025.1 Hydrogenoanaerobacterium sp. | reverse complement strand
TTCTACGATTGGAGGTCTTTTTATTCAATGTCCATTTTTCTTGGTGCTAAGCACAGCGGTATTCCGCTGCGGCTCTTTTTAATGCAAAGAACTGTCTATACCTCGATATACCGTGCGGCAGCATAACCGACGGTGCCGTTGTAGTTCACCACATACCAGCCCTGCCATTCACCCAATACAGTAATGGGAGCTCCGTTGGGAGCACGGGCGATTACAGGCGCACCGGTGTTGGGGCGGCTGCGGATATTGAGATTTCCCGATGTAACACGGACGGTACCGCTTTGGGCAGGCTGTGCATAGATAAACGGAATGCCAAAATATTCGGCAAGCGATTGCACAACATTAATGGCGATCTCCTGAATATTGTTCGTAATCCAGTTCGCATCTTCAACATTATCGTGGTATGCAAATTCAATAAATACACTTGGTGCCCGTGTTAGGCGCACCTCACCAAGGTAGGTGGTAGGAACAGCGCGCACCAGCGATGGGATGGGATAAATTTTCTTTAAATTGCGGGCAATAATGTTGGCAGCACGCTTTCCTTTTTCGCTGTAAGGGTAGTAGTAAACATCGGTGCCGCGAACCTCGCCATAGCGCCCCTCGGGCGCAGCGTTGGAGTGCAGGGCAAGGTGCAGGTCGTAGTTGCCTTGATTGGATTGTCGTATGGACGATGCGGCAGTCATATCAGGTGTGTTGCGCACGTATTGAATCCCTGTGGAACGCAAATAGGGAAGCATCGCATCCGCAATCAGGTTCATGTAATATTCCTCGGTGCCGCCCGTGACATACAGGTTGGCTTCTTGCGTAGACGGACTGAGATAGATAGTCGGCATAGTATTCCTCCAAAACAGATTATGTTTTCATCAAAACACATTCCATTTTACGCAGTGTCATCAAATTACGTGAAAAATCTGCGGGCTGTAGAAAAACATTACGAATAAAACCGGGGGCCGCCCAAGCAGCTTAAATAGCGCTCATTTGCCACCGGCCAGTTGATGGTGTTGAACCAGTTGTCAATGTAATTGGCACGGAGGTTGTGATATTTCAGATAATAAGCATGCTCCCACACATCCATTACCACAATCGGGCAAAGCGGCAGCGGAACATCCTGATTCGGGGTGGAAAGTATCTGCAGCTTGCCTGCACCATCGCTGACAAGCCATGCCCAGCCCGAGCCAAAGCGGTCGAGCCCTGCCTGCTTTAGCCGTTGTTTAAAAATATCGTAACTGCCAAATTGCTGCATAATTGCATCGGCCAACGCGCCCACAGGCTCGCGGGTTGAATCGGGGGTCATGCCGGAAAAATACAGGTTGTGGTTATACACGCCACCGCCGTTGTTGCGCACCGCTGTCTGTATTGGCCGGGGGATACGCCCCAGATTGGTGAGCAGCTGGGTCAGGCTCCAGTCGTGAAAACGAGGGTAGTTTGCAAGTGTTTTGTTCAGGTTTTCTACATAAGTACCCAGGTGCTTGTCATGATGCAGGTGCATCGTTTCTGTGTCAATATACGGCTCCAGCGCGTCGTAGGCGTACGGCAGGGGCTGAAGCTCAAAGGGGTAGTGATCAGCCAAAAGAACCATCCTTTCTTAAATATGCTATTATCAGTATATTAAAAGTAATTGGTTCTTGCGCCTATTTGCTTTTAAATGCGGGCATACATTGTATATATGGATATAAAAAAGGACGCTTTCTTATGAAATCGTCCTTTTTAATGTGCAATTATGCCTCTGCAGCCGGTGTTTCGCCACTAAGTGGCTGCAGATTCTTGATGTGCTTGCGATACAGCAGAGAAAAGATAACCAGGCTCGCCGTAAACGATACCGTCTCGGCAAGGGGGAAGGCATACCATACAAAATTCAGCCCCAGCTTTGAAAGGAAGTATGCCAGCGGCAAAATCAGCACCAGCTGACGCAGTATAGAGATGAGCAGGCTTCTGCCGCCCATGCCCACCGCCTGAAACAGCGTAGAGAACATGATTCCGAGTGCAGCCGGAATAAAGCATAGTGCAATAGTGCGCAGTGCCGGTATACCAATTTGCAGCATCTCGGCGTTTGCATCGAAAATCATCAGCAATTGTTCAGGTGCCATAAAGAACAGTGCTGTACCGGCGGCCATAATTGTTAGCGCAATCACAAGGCCGATTTTCAGCGCATCCATCAAGCGCTTTTTGTTGCGCGCGCCATAGTTGTAACCCATAATGGGCATTACACCGTGCGTTAAACCAAACACCGGCATGAACACAAACGATTGTAGTTTAAAGTAGATGCCAAAAATAGCAACTGCAACATCTGAGAAGGTAATGAGGATAGCGTTGATGCCCATTGTCATTACCGAACCGATCGACTGCATGATGATGGAGGGGAATCCAACCGCATAAATATCTTTAATCGTTTTTGCATTGAATTTAAAGCCCTTGAGCGAGATGTTGACCGCGTGGTTTTTCGCCAGCCCCATAATTACAACAAAGATCATGCCAAGAATCTGGCCGGCCACGGTGGCAACTGCCGCACCGCGAACCCCCATTTTGGGGAAGCCAAACAGACCAAAAATCATGATTGGGTCGAGAATAATGTTGGTGACCGCGCCGATGAGCTGAGAGAACATCGGGATAATCATGCTGCCGGTGGATTGCAGTGTTTTTTCCATGTTAATCTGAATAAACATGCCAA
The DNA here is from genome assembly GCF_032017025.1 of Hydrogenoanaerobacterium sp. Taxonomy (NCBI): domain Bacteria; kingdom Bacillati; phylum Bacillota; class Clostridia; order Eubacteriales; family Oscillospiraceae; genus Hydrogenoanaerobacterium; species Hydrogenoanaerobacterium sp. The sequence continues at coordinate 24,662 of NZ_DALZQO010000032.1, read as the reverse complement.
ACGAGCAGATGGTGACAACGTATACATAATCACAGCCCATCTGGTAGATGAGGGGGTTTGAGGTAAAGCTGCGAAAAAACAAGCTTGTCCCAAAAATACCCAACAAAGCTACCGCTAAGCCGCTGAGTGCACCCAGCATAATGCCGTGGGTTGCGGCACGGTTTGCTTCTTCTACACGGCCCTCGCCCAAACGGCGCGAAACTAGCGAGTTAATACCCACACCGGTACCCACACCAATTGCAATCATTAAGTTTTGAATGGGAAAAGCAAGCGACACTGCGGTGAGCGCTTCGACCCCCAGCTTTGCAACAAAATAGCTGTCTACAACGTTGTAAAGCGCCTGAACCAGCATAGAAAACATGGCGGGCAGCGACATAGACAGAATCAGTGCAAGCATGGGAGCACTGCCCATTTTGTTTTTAGACATTTCTTCCATTTAAACACTCCTTACTCTTGTGCGAAAAAATCCCCACACTACTGAAGTGTGGGGTGTTGTTTTAAATAAGTCACCAATTTCAACCACTTATGTATCTATTCTATTGCTTTTCGCTGCAAATGTCAATTGTTCGCCAAAAAGACTTTGAGCTTTTGCCCAAATGTTAAACGTGTTTTTTGTATAGTTTGTTTGTTTTTATTTAAAATATTACTATAAAACTCAATCTACAAAGCCAATATTTGTCAATATATGGTACAAAGTTTCATAAGTATGATAAAATGTTGATATAATTGTTTCGAAAGAATAAAATGGTGATAAGGAATGATGCTGTATGAAAAGTGTTCTTGTTTTGCTGAAAGAATATCAGAATCAGGCGTCGTCGGCAGAACGCACAATTATTAAATTTCTGCTGGAAAAACCACAGCAGTCGGTAAGCCTCAGTATCCATAAGCTGGCGGAGGCAAGCTTTTCGTCGCCCTCCACTGTCATTCGCCTATGCCGTAAGCTTGGGTTTGACGGCTATAAAGAGTTTCGCAGTGCTATCATCTATGAACTGGCGGTGCGACAGCAAAGTGTTACCGAGGAGCGTAAAGAAATCGGAAAATCGGATAGCATTGAGGAGATTGTGGATAAAATTACATACAAAAACATAATATCTCTCGAGAACACAAAAAACCTTACCGATATGAAGACGCTCAAGCAGTGTGTAAAGCTGATTTGCGACTGCCGCAATATCTGCCTGTTTGGCATAGGTTCGTCTTTGGTGGTGGCGCGCGACGCACACCTCAAGTTTTTGCGGCTCAATAAGCCCTGTTTTATCAATGACGACTGGCATTCGCAGCTGCTGCAGGCACGCAACATGTCCCCGCAGGATGTGGGCATTGTAATCTCGTACTCGGGGCAGACGGTTGAGATGCTGGAATGCGTGCGTGCTATGCGCGTGGTTGGCGCGCCGGTGATTGCAATTACACGTTACGATTCTTCCCCCCTTGCCGAGCTTGCCGACCACAACCTTTATGTAGCGGCGAATGAGTCAACTTTTCGCAGCGGTGCGATGTCCTCACGTATATCTCAGCTCAATATTGTCGATATTCTATATACGGCATTTGCAAACAGCCGGTATGATTATTGCCTTGAGCAGCTCTCAAAAACACATATCCTAAAGCCCAAATCCACACGGTTTGTAATAGAAACCACAGAAAATAGTAAAGGAGTGACTTCAGTTGCTGGATCTGACCAAGATGACAACCGAAACCAGAAATGAACGCACCACCGATCTCGATATTATGACTCCGCTGGAGATCGTCACTGTTATGAATGATGAGGACGCAAAAGTGCCGGCGGCAATTCGCGAAGTGCTGCCCCAAATTGCGCAGGCGGTAGAATGGGTTACCCAGTCGCTTCGGGCGGGCGGCAGACTTATTTATATGGGCGCGGGCACCAGCGGCAGGCTGGGTGTACTCGATGCAGTAGAGTGCCCCCCCACATTTGGGGTATCGCCCGATTTGATTGTGGGGCTGATGGCGGGCGGTGAAAATGCCTTTGTCAGAGCGGTAGAGGGCGCGGAAGACAGCCTTACCATGGGCGTTGACGACCTCAAAAACCGAAACCTTTGCCAAAAAGATATTGTAATTGGCATTGCGGCAAGCGGAAGAACACCATATGTAATCGCCGCACTGGAATACGCGAAAACACTTGGCTGCCACACCGTGGCAATTGCCTGCAACCACGGCTCTGCAATCGGCAAGGCCGCCGAGCTTGCCATTGAGCCGATTGTCGGCCCAGAGGTGCTCACCGGTTCTACTCGTTTAAAAGCGGGCACCGCACAAAAGATGGTACTCAACATGATCTCCACCGCCTCGATGGTGGGTGTTGGCAAAGCATACCACAACCTGATGGTGGATGTAATGCAAACCAACGAAAAGCTGCATGTGAGGGCGCAGAACATTTTAATGGAGGCAACCGACGTTGACCGTGAGACGGCAAAAAACCTTTTAGAGCAGGCGCAGGGCAGCGTAAAGCTGGCTATTGTTATGGCACTGCAAAACTGTGATGCCAAACAGGCAAAAGAAAAACTGGAACGTACACAAGGGCATGTTAGGGGTGCCCTGCAATAGAACAAAGAAAGATTGAGGTGTTATGTATGACAAACAGCGAGTTAGCCAAAAGAATTTTGGAGCTGGTTGGGGGAAAAGACAACATTGTAGCGGCAACAAACTGCATGACAAGGCTTCGTCTGACACTCAAAGACGCTTCAGTGGCACAAAAAGATGAGCTGAAAAAGGTTGAGGGAGTGCTCGGACTGGTGGAGGACGGCGACACCGTGCAAGTGGTTGTCGGGCCAGGCAAGGCAAAAAAACTGATGGATATCTGTCGCGAGGAATTTGGTGTTGAAGCTGTTGCAGCAGATTGGCAGCAGAACAAAGAGACCATGAAAGCAGGGCAAAAACAAAACGGGCTGAAAAAGGCGCTTCGCACCATCGCAGAAATTTTCATTCCGCTGATTCCGGCTATCATCGCGGCGGGGCTGTTCAACGGCTTGGCAAGCTTGCTCGGCCAGATGATGACCGACAAGGTTATCGCCTCCGAGGGCATCTGGGCGCTGATTAGAACAATGTTTACCTTGATTGGCGGCGGTTTCCTCAGCTACTTTGCAATCTACACCGGCATCAATGCAGCAAAGAAATTTGGCGCGACCGAGGCGCTCGGCGGCATGGTAGGCGCTATGTCGATTATGGCACAGATCGTAGATATCTCAAAGTTCTTCGGGCTGTACAACGAAGCGGTTCCACTGGAATCGGTGCTTACCACCGGTAAAGGCGGTATCATCGGTGTAATCGTGGGTGTATGGATTCTTTCGAAGATTGAGCGCTGGGTGCGCAAGCGCGTCCCCGATGTGCTCGACCTTATCGTTACTCCGCTGATCTCCCTGCTGGTAACTGCAATTTTGTTTGTGCTCATTATCATGCCGGCTGCGGGCTTTATTTCCGACTGGCTGGTGAAAGCGCTAAGCGTCATCATCAACTCGGGCAACCCGGTTGTTAGTGTTATTTCAGGTTATGTTTTGTCGGCTGTGTTCCTGCCAATGGTTCTGCTTGGCTTGCACCATGGTCTCATCCCCATCTATGCAATCCAGCTTGAAACCATTGGCGGCGTAACCTTGTTCCCTGTGCTTGCTATGGCGGGTGCAGGTCAGGTCGGTGCGGCAATCGCTATCTACCTCAAGGCAAAGAGAGTTGGCAACAACAGAATGCGCAAGGTCATTACCGGTGCTCTGCCCGCAGGCTTACTGGGCGTTGGCGAACCGCTGATTTACGGTGTTACCCTGCCAATGGGCAAACCGTTTATCACCGCCGGTTTGGGCGCTGGCTTTGGCGGCGCGTATGTGATGCTTACGCATGTTATGTCGGTTGCATGGGGCCCGTCGGGCTTGGTTGCAATTCCGCTGATGTCCAACACCATGGGTATGCTCAACTTCTTCATCGGTTTGCTTATTTCTTATGCAGCGGGCTTTATCATCACCTACTTTGGCATTAAGGATTCGGAAGTTGCAAATGCTTAACGGATTGGGTTTTTCGGTTTATCTTTCTCTGTTCGAGGCACAGAAAGAGCATCTGCAAAAGCTGTACCGCAAGGGCAGCTATGTGTTTACCTCGTTTCATATCAGCGAGGAGCTTGACGAAACCTACCCAGCACGGGCAAAAGAAATGTGCCGGTGGCTCAGCGCCGCCGGCTTCCGTGTTGTGGCGGATGTCTCGAAAAAGACGCTTGGATTTTTTGGTACGAACGACATCATCGGGTTTGCACGTGAGATGGGCATTGAAATTTTGCGTATTGACTACGGCTTTACCGATGATGAGATAGTGGCGCTTGCCATGCAGATGCCCATTGCGGTGAACGCGTCCACGTTGGGCGATGCGCTTGCAGAGCGTTTGGCAACCGCTAAAAACAGTATTTATGCGATGCACAACTTTTACCCACGCCCCGAAACGGGGTTGGATGAAGCGTTTTTTCGCAGGTGCAATGAACGGCTTCACCGGGTGGGCATAAAAGTGCTGGCGTTTATACCCGGCGATACAGCACTGCGCGGCCCTATTTTTGAAGGGCTGCCCACACTGGAATGCCATCGAGGCCAGCCGCCATACGTCAGCTACCTTGATTTGGTACAAAACTACCAGATTGACGGCGTTTTTGTAGGCGACGGTAGGGTGAGCGAGGCACAGCTCGCCATGATCGACCGATATTGTACCACGGGAGTCTGCCCCATTCCGGCTTGTTTGGAAACAGGCGGTGAGGGGCTGTACGGCAGAACGTTTACGGTTCGGGCAGATTCACCCGCGTGCACCATGCGTTTTCAAGAATCGCGCGAATACTCTTGCTTTGGGCGTGCCATTACGCCGCAAAACTGCGTAGAACGCACAGCGGGCTGTATTACAGTGGATAACATCGGTTACAGCCGCTATTCTGGGGAGATTCAGCTGGTTCGCACCCCGCTGCCCGCTGACGAACGGGTAAATGTCATTGGCAGGGTGCATGAATGCTACCTTGCGCTGACAGAATCTGTACCAAATGGCGGTAAACTGGTGCTCATCCCCGCGGACTTAAAAATGCCGGCTACTTTGAAAGACTAAAATAAAAACAACCACTGGGATTTGTACTGACCCAGTGGTTGTTTTTGCGTTTATTCTGTTAAGGCAATGTCTTGCTCCACCCTTTTCAACGAAATCGTATCAAATTTATTTGGCACTAACATCAAACAATACCGAGCCGAAATCACCGGCAACAAGGCCGTTGTTCCCCAACCCATCACAGGGTACACGCCTGTTTAAGCGTACACCTGCATTGCAAAACAAGCTGCCGGTGCCTTGGTGCTGTTGCATTCCGGTAGGATAATCGCTGAAAACATACGTCCACTGAGGATTTAACCCTTTCAGCTTAAAATTTAAATTTCTGCGATTGCAGTAATAAGCCTGAAAAGAAAGTACAGCAACAGCGCTTTTTTCGTCCTGTGATACGATTACCCAGCCGAGGCTGGCTTCACTTTTTGGGGGTGCCAGCCTGTAAAAATCTCCATACTGAAAAAGCTCCCGTCTCTTTTTATAAAAATCAATTTGCGCCGTTACCGTCTTTTCCTCTTGCTCTGTTAGGCTGCATACGTCAAGCTCGTAGCCCAAAACACCCGAGCAGGCAATGCTAAAGCGCGTGTTTAGGGGAAGCGTCCTGCCGGTTTGGTGGTTGGGGCAGGAGGAAACATGTGCACAAATAACGGAGGGTGGGTATGCCAGGCTGGCATGGTATTGCATTTGCGCTCTGCGTGCGGCGTCGGTGTTGTCGCTGAGCCAAATTTGCGGCAGATAGCAAAGCATCCCTAGGTCGAACCGATTTCCGCCCGCCGCACAGCCCTCGAACAGAATGTGCGGAAATGCCGATGTTGTCCTATTGAGAATATCATACAGGCCCAACGTATAGCGGTGGTAAAAACAATGGTTGTGCTGCGTCTGTGCGGAGTATGCATCGGCGATATTCCGATTCATATCCCACTTGATGTATGATATGTCTGCAGACGAAATTACCTGTGAGATTGTGGCAACAAGATAATCGCGTACCTCCTCGCGGGTGAGGTCCAGAACCAACTGGTTGCGTCCCATTGTAAGATGGCGGTTCGGTACCGCGACGGCCCAGTCGCTGTGCTGCCGATACAGTTCGCTGTCGACACTTACCATTTCCGGTTCTATCCACAGCCCCAGCCCAATGCCCAGTGAATGAAAAGCTTTTGAAAGGCCGGCAAGCCCATGCGGAAGTTTTTCAGTATTTGCAAACCAGTCACCTAAAGAGGTTTTGTCGTTATTGCGCCTGCCAAACCAGCCGTCATCAACCACAAAAAGCTCTGCTCCAAGCTTCTTTGCCGCCGCCGCTTGGCAAATTAACTTTTTTTCATCAAAATCAAAGTAATTCCCCTCCCAGCTGTTCACCAAAACCGGACGAGCCTTTGATTTCCACTCACCCCTTACAATATGTTCGCGTACAAACCGGTGCAGATTGCGGCTCATGCCGCTTTTACCGCAGGACGAATAAGTGAGCACAGCTTCGGGTGTGGCAAAGCTTTCGCCGCATCCCAATTCTGCTGCAAAATGAAAAGGATTGATGCCCAGCAGCACGCGGGTTCTGTTTTGCGGGCTTACCTCCGCAATTTCGCAGTGATTACCGCTGTAAACAAGTTGAAAACCATAGCAATCCCCATCATCCTCTGTGGTAGCATCATCGGTGAGCATGAGAAAGGGATTGTGACGGCTTGAACTCACTCCCGCTTTCGAATCGTTGAGGTGTGTTCCGCCGGTCAGCCTTACCTCTCTCAGATTCATCTCGTCCGCCCATGAGCCGCCGAGTGAAGAAAGCGTAAAATCTCCGCGCGGAAAATCTATCATTGCGCTCATAATTCTGGTGATGGTGAGGGGTGTTTCACCCGCCGTTACAGTGGTGTGGCGGGTAATCACGTTGCACCACGCAAACACGTGATAAAAAAGCGTTAACAAGCTGTCGGTCTGTTCGTCCGCCAAAACAATTTCCAGCGTGTCACAGGCGCCGTAGCTGGATGGCAACCCTGGTATCTCGGCTTTTCCGGCGTAAATGCGATGAGAGCAATACCTATAGTCGGTCGTAAAGCTTCCGTTTATGTCAATTGCCGCCTCCCGAAAATCTCCTCTGCCCACACCGGAATATTCCAGGCAAACCTGCTCCAGGCAAAAGGAGGTGTCTTCCTGCAGGTAGGCGACCGAATTGCCATACTCTATTTCCGTCTTTTCATACAGCGCGCTGTAATCATCGTTGTTGTCGATATAAGCTCCGTAATAAAGCTGCTCTAAATGCCCGGTCGGGAGAATCCGAAACAGATAGGAGCTCTCGTCGGTATCCAGCTTAAAAACCCCACTATTGTAACCAATCATCTTGGCTTGCTCCTCCTTTGCTATCGGTCGGTGAGAATCACTTCAATGGTAAACTCAAAGTACATATCCTCCTGTGCGTCGATCAAATATTCCTCATGCACCGGTGCGCCCCAACTGTCGTCACCGCCCACGCCGCACTGTTGCTTTGCGAGCCTGATGATTGTATGGTGGCTCTCAGGTAGGTCATAGCTGTGCCACGCGTTTTCCAGCTCATGCGCGGTATACGGCAAAACACTGGCCTCCATGCCAGCCACCGACAGCAGCCGAATGCCAAAGCCTTTGTCATCCCGCACCAAAAGCTCGTGAACACCCGTACGGTTTCCGCACTCCTGCGGTATCGCGTAAGCCGTTACGTCTCCGGCCGGGCTGGTGCTGAATCTGCACAGCCGCGCACCGTGCTTGCGGTCGCAATGGTTCTCTTGCGGCCCATTTGCAAACCACTGAGCGTTGTCAAACCGGCAGGGCAAACTCAGCTGCATTCCGAACAGCGGCATCACCGCAAGCCCGGACATACCCTTATACCGCATGGCCACATCTATTTTTCCGTCACCGTGAATTCGGTAGCTTACCGTACAGGTGGTGTTAGGCGTGGTGCTCAAGCTGTAAACAAAGTTGACCGTCACAGTGTCCTTTTCTGCTTGCAGGCTGCAATCCACACAATGCGCATATAAAGATGCCAGCTTCCATTGCGCGCAGGCGATGGAAAACCCGTTGCCCCTGTCGTTATCGGTGGTCGCCCGCCAGAAGGTTGGTGTGGGGAACCCATCCAAAAGCTCGGTTTCACCGCTTTTGAGCGAAACAACCGTGCCAAGCATTTTTGAGAACAGGATGCCAAACCCCCTGCCGTAAACGCCAATGTTAACGTCGCCCTGCACGGTTTGAAGCGCCGCTTCGCGGTGTTCTATGTACATCTCACCCGTGGTATACTGCCCAAAAGCAATTTCGTAACCCACTTTTGCCCACGGGGTATCGTGTTTTAGCCGTACGGCCACCTCAACCACCGTAATACCGGTGCTGATTTGCACTTCTGGTTCTATTGGAAAGTGCTTGGATTCTCCGGCGGGCAGGTTGCCTTCAAAGCTCCCGCTTTGCACGGGAATTCCGTCGCGTTCAACACGCCAGAAGACATCAAACTCGTTTAGATTACAAAACAGGGTACGGTTGGTTATTGTTACACCGTTTTCATCGGGTTGTACGCAAAACGGCGCATAAAGTGCTTTTACCTCCGCCATTTTAGAAGATTCTTGCCGGTTGGCAAAAACCAGGCCGTTTCCGCAAAAATTATAGTCGGTGGGACGATCTGAAAAATCCCCGCCATAGGCAAGATAATCTTTGCCTCGCGCGCTTTTTGTCTGTATGAATTGATCGATAAAATCCCAGATAAACCCACCCTGGCACATGGGATATTGCCGCGTAAGGTCGGTATATTTAAACAGCGCGCCGTTGGAGTTGCCCATGGCATGGGAGTACTCGCAGGAGAGAAAAGGCTTTTGAGGGTTATTGTTTAAATACGCTTCAATTTCGGGCACCTTTGCGTACATCCTGCTCTCGAAATCTGAGGTGTCACTATAGCGACGGTCATGAAAAACCCCCTCGTAATGCACTGCCCTGCTGCTATCGGCATCGCGGAAAAGCTGAGACATTAAGAAAATTGTTTCACCCCCGAACGATTCATTGCCGCATGACCAAACCACCACCGAAGGGTGGTTTCTGTCCCGCAGAAGCATGGATCGTGCACGGTCAAGGCACGCCTGTCTCCACTGCGGTTTATCGTCGGGGATGACACAGGATGGATCCACCTTGCCCATTTTTTGCCAGGTCCCATGGCTTTCCAAATTTGCTTCGTCCATTACATACAGCCCGTATTCGTCGCATAGCTCGTAGAACAGAGTGTTGTTCGGGTAATGTGACGTACGCACGGCGTTAATATTGTTTCGCTTCATACACAGGATATCCCACAGAATCTCATCCCTTGTCACCGCTCTGCCGTTTAGGTGCGAAAACTCGTGTCGGTTGACGCCGTTAAACACGATTCTGCTGCCATTAATTGTGTAAATTCCATTCGTCATTTCCAACCTGCGGATTCCTATGTTCATCTTTACAGCCTCAATGGTCTCACCCGTACCGCCGGTTTTTACGGTTAAGAGAAGCTGATACCGATTTGGTTTCTCGGCGCTCCAAAGCTTTGGGTCGGGAACATTAAGATGCAGCGGCGAGCCGTCGCTTTCGGCACCGGTGACAGGTGTTCCCTGATACGACAGCGCGGCGGATACCGTTACGTCGGTGCACCCGCTCAGCCGGTAGCCTACCTGGACTACTGCCGATAGGTAGTTGTCGGATACCTCCGTTTCAATCTGTATATCCTCCAGGTGAGAGGCGGGTAGACGGTAAAGATTTACATCACGGAAGATGCCGAACAGCCGCCAATAGTCCTGATCTTCCAGCCAGCTGCCGCTAGAATATTTGTATACGCGCACCGCAAGCGTGTTGCTGCCTGCCACAAGCCGGCCGCTGATGTCAAACTCCGCTGTAGTAAAGCTGCCCTCGCTGTAACCAACAAATTCACCGTTTACCCAAACCCCAAAAGCCGACTGCACCCCCTCAAAACTAAGAACCAGCCTTTCGCCGCCGCTGCCTTCGTTCCATATAATCTCGCGCAGATAGGAGCCAACGGGATTGTTTTGGGGAATCTGCCCCGGGAGAAGATCTTCAACACCGTCCCAAGGGTACATGGTGTTGACATAGTGCGGCTGTCCGAAGCCGCACAGCTCAATATTGGCGGGTACCCGGATGCTGCTCTCGAAGAAGTTCCCGGGCGTCAGCTTCCAAAAGTTCTTTGAGGCGCTTTCCAAATTCTTTGCATACTCAAAGCTCCATACACCGTTGAGCGAGGTGCACAGGTCTGTGCCGATTTCCTGTTGTGCGTTTTCAATAGAGGAATAAAACCTGTGGTCCGAATGTGCACCCAGTCGGTTAATTTCAAATATCTCGGGGTTTTCCAAAACTTCTTTTTCGATAAAAACCATATGTATCATCCTTTCACTGAGCCTGTCATGCCTTCTACAAAGCTTTTTTGCATCACAAAAAAGACGATGGCCGACGGTATGGTCGCAATTACGATGGAAACCATGATAACACCGTAATCCGGCGTATAGGAAGAGTTGAGCGTTGCAATAATCAGCGGGAGAGTTTTCTTCTCGTTTGTTTGAAGCGCAATGAGGGGCCACATGTAGCTATTCCACATGTTCATAAATGTGATAATACCCGCAGCAGCATAGGTCGATTTCATGGTAGGGAAGTAAATCTTTAAAAAAATTCCCAGCTCGCCCAAACCATCGATTCTTGCAGCCTGAAGCAGTTCGCGGGGGAACGACTTTGTATTCTGCCTGAAAAAGAAGATTAAGAAGGCAGTCGATATCGACGGAATGATGATTGCGGAAAAACGGTTGAGCAACCCGAGCTCGGAGAACATGCGGTAAAGCGGTATCATCAGTGCGGCAAAAGGAATCATCATCGACAGAAGGAGGAGATTAAATACCTTGTTGCGCCCTTTGCTTTTAAATATCTCAAAGCCATAACCCGCTAAAGAGGAAACAAAAATGGCAAGCACGGTTGCCACAATCGCCACGAAAAACGAGTTTCGAACACCCGAAACAATGTTGGTTGTTTTAACGGCTTTTAATACGTTATCAATCAGTTGACTGCCGAAAGTAAGCTTACCCTTTGTAACGTCCACGGAGGCATTTGTGGCGCCCACAATCATCCAAAAAAATGGGAAGATAGACACAAACGCAGTAACAGACAGAAAAAGATATTGGAAGGCACGTTTAATCATTTTTGTCACCTGCCACTTTAAATTGAACAAACGACAGTACCGCCACCATAATTACGATGGAATATGACACGGCGGAGGCGTAGCCGAAATTCGGAGTATACTTGAAGCAGAGGTTGTAGATGTACTGGGAGATACTGAGCGTTGCGTTTGCAGGGCCACCGTTCGTTAGGTTTACGATTTCGTCAAAAATTTGCAGTGTGCCATTTGTGGACATAATCGTGGTAAACAGGATGATGGGCTTGAGCATGGGGGCGGTAATTTTAAAAAATTGTGTAAGCCCCGTTGCTCCGTCTATTTTTGCCGCTTCATACACCGAGCTGTCGATGTTTTGCAGCGCCGCAAGGTAAAAAATCATATTGTACCCTGTCCAGCGCCAAGTGATGGCGATAATAATCGTAACCTTTGCCCAAAATGGATCGGTCAGCCACTGAATTGGCTGGGCAATCAAGTGAATGTCGAGCAGCAGCCTGTTAAATAGGCCGTCCTGCGCAAACAGGCTTTTAAACAGCACGGAATATGCCACCAGCGAGGTAACACATGGCAAAAAAGTTGCGGTGCGGAAAAAGCCCTTGAACCGCAGCGTTTTGTCGTTGAGCAGTACGGCAATGGTCAGGGCAAGTACCGTCATAATGGGCACCTGAATGACGAGGTAGAGCAGGGTATTGGCTACCGTCTGCAAAAACACAGGATCGGTAAATAGCCGCTTGTAGTTTGCCAGCCCCGCAAAATTCAGCGAGATGCCCATACCTGTCTTAAAAGACATAATCAGCGATTGTATCATCGGATAAAACGAAAATAAGAAGATCAGCACTGTGGGTAATATCACGAATGCCCATCCTACCTTATTTTCCTGTGTAATTTTTCGAACCTTACTATTCAAAAAAATACCTCCTGCATCTGTTGTGTAATTGTGGCAGGTCGGGGGTGACCCCTGTTTTTTCTGCCCCAGCTGATAAAAAAGTTGCACCGAGAGTTATTTCTCGGTGCAACTCCCTTTGGGTATTTGGTAGAAGATGGTGGGGGTTTATTGAATCTGTGCCTCTGCCTGCTTTTGGGCGTTGGCAAGTGCCGTCTGCACCGGAGTGCCCGACATCACGTTTTGCATCTCGGCTTTCATAATGTCTTCAAAAGCATAGGTGTGCAGCCCGTAGTTAACGGAAGGAATCTTTGACGTCCAGCTGGAGATATCTTTGTAGATTTTTTGGCCGCCGAAGAACTCAACGCTGGTATCATAAGCAGCGCCCGATTGAGCGGGAGTATAAGTACCAATCGCGCCCACGTTTGTGAGGAGAGTCTGATAGAACTCGGTATCGGAGCCAAAGGTCTTTGCAAGGAAATCCACAGCGGTATCCCCTCCGGGAACCTTATCAAGCACGTACCAGCTCGATCCGCCCAGATTGGAGGCATTTACCGAATTGGCCGTCTTAGAAAGCCTGGGGATTGGAGCTACTCTCCACTGTCCGCTCTGGCTTGCCTCTGCCGCGATTGAAGCGGTGAACCAGCAGCCCGTTGGAACTGTGGCAACCTCGCCGCCGTTTGCCGCACCCACAAACTGTGCCCATTCGGAAATTGTCTTGGAAATTCCACTATCCATCATCGATTTGTAAATTTCTGCAGATTCCTCCAGTGCCTTGTTGCCCTCGAAATTCGGGATCGCACCGTCAGGCTTAACATACCATTCACCTGCTGTCTGCATCATGATGCGGAGCTGGCCCATGTCATTGGGGTCGAGCGTTAACATGTACTTGCCGGTTTTTTCTTTGACAGCCTTGCCGATTTCAATGTATTTGTCCCAGGTCATGTCCTGCATGTCGGCCTCGGTATAGCCTGCCTGCTCAATGAGGTCTTTTCTATAAAACAGGGCTGTTGTGCCTGCATCGAACGGAACGCCATAGCACTTGCCGTCTATCGTCATAAAACCAAGCTTAAAGTTAGCGAAATCCTTATGGTTGACCTTACCGGTCAGATCCCGAAAGCTGCCGGGGAAGGATTTTAGGAAAGTCTGGCTTCTGTAATCCTCAATCAGAACAATGTTCGGCATGTCGTCCGCCGATCCGGAGCCAAGCCCCGTGTTGAGCTTTTGAATGATATCGCTCTGTGCAAATTCCACAATCTCAATTTCTACGTTGGGGTTGAGGTTTGTGTAAACTTTTTTGGCCTCTTCCATCGCGGCAATATTAAAGTTTTTGTCCCATGCCCATACAACAATTTTTTCTTTTTCTGCCGGCGCCGCCTCAGATGCAGAGGTCTCTGGCTTGGGCGCTTCGGGTGAGGGAGCTTGAGATACATTACCGCCTGAGCATGCAGCCAAGGTGGAAACCAAAATTACACTTAGAACCACGGATAATAGCTTTTTCACGTTTAGCTCTCCTTATTGTCAATTTTTGCAGGCTTTTCTCTAATGCACTGCCCTGCAGCCTTATTATAAAAAATTTTACAGGCGCAGTGTTAGGGTTTAATTGAAATAGTTTGGGAAAGTTTTACGTAATTTTTAAACACACAAATGTAAATATAGGTAATATTTTGGGTTTTGGGAAAAAGTTACGGCTGCCCTTATCTATAGTGCACGAAAGAGCCTTTTTTTCATCAGGTTTCTCCATTTTCCGCAAAGCGTGCTGCCATGGTTATCGTGACAGTAGTACCAACCCCAATCTCGCTGGTAATCCGAACACCGCAGCTTTCGCCATAAATAAGCTTGATACGCTCATCTACATTGTGTATGCCAATGCCCGAAAAATGGTTTTTACCCTCGCCGCCCGCTATTTTGCGGCATTCGGCTTCGGTCATTCCGCTGCCGTTGTCGATCACCTCACAGATAAAATACTCCTCCTTGCACCGCATAAAGATATGGATGCTTCCGCTGCGCTTTTGCTGAAAGGCATGGAAAAAGCTATTTTCAATAAACGGCTGGATGATCAGCTTTGGAACGCGGCAATTTAAGCACTCTTCGGCGACATCATAGTACACTTTGATGTCGTCTCCGTAGCGCATATGGTTGATTGCCACATAGCTTTTCAGATTTTCCAATTCTTCGGATACAGGGATGAGCTGATCTATTTCGCCGACAACATTTTGCAAAAGCCGAATCAGTGCGTTGATTGTCTCGGTGACAGCATTATTATTGCCTTGCCACGAAAGAAACTTGATGGATGCTAAGGTGTTGTAGATAAAATGCGGGTTAATCTGCATTTGCAGTGCGGTAATTTCGGAACGCCGCCTGCGCTCCTGTTCAGTAACAAGCCTATCGACATACAGGTCAATCTCTTCTACCATCTGGTTATAGCCCAGTTGCAGCTCCCGAACCTCATAACTGCCCGTAATCTCTTCAATTTTTAAAAACTCACCGTCCCGGCTTTTTTTCATCTGGCGCATGAGCAGCCGAATCGGATTGGTTACTCTGCGCGCAATACCAAAAACAAGTATGGTAGCGGCACAAATAACAAAAAAGCAGGCAGACATCAGCAGTGGGAGCATACTTCTGAAATCGCGCAATAAATAGTCTTTATTGACAATATTGGTGATGTACATATCATAAACGGGAAGATATTTTGCAATGAGGGTGCAGGGAGCGCCGTTGTAATCAAAATCGCTGGAGCTTTTACCACTCTCAATGTTCTGCCGCGCTTGATCAAGAAGCGAAGGCAGCTGTGAGCCGATTGTTGACTTGACATTGCTGGAAACCACCGTGCCGTCGGAGGAAAGCATAAGCACGTCGCTGCCCTCGGTTACACAGTTTGCGTACATATCACAAAAGCTGTTCTCGTCAATGACGATAAAAATTGTGCCGAAATTCACTGCACTGTAGGGGTCTATAAGCTGCTTTACGGCAATAATGACATCCTTGTCTTTGTAAAAACGAGTGAGCCCGGTATTGCTGTAACGGTAGAACAGCTTATGTGGGTTTTTCACCGACATTTGCGTGAGGGGCATTTGCATATACTCTTCCTTGGTGTAGATAGGCTCGTCGCTCATGGCCACAAAGAAGTTGCCGTTTGCGCCAAGCGTCAGCGTGTTGTAAGTAGGGAACACACTGCTTTTCTCAACGCTCTTCATATAGCTTTTCATCTCGTAAAAAACCCGAAACAATCGGTTTTGGTCGACAATATCTTGAGTGAAGACCTCCTTAAGCGATGGGTTCTGCCGATAAGTGTTGATGCTCGAAACAATCTGTGTGTTGTAGTTGTTGAAATTATCGCGCACCTGCTCCATAATCCTGTCATTGAGCAGTGTAAAAGACTCTGAAAACAGTTTTTTGGTAATATTGGTCGCAATCATTACAGTCAAAAGATTGGTCACAATCAGGCTAACCGCAACAATGGACGCAATTTTTAGAAACAGGCTCAGATGCAGCATTTTTTTCATGGTTTGCCACCCTGATTTCTCTTTCTGTACTCCATGGGCTTGAGCCCTGTTTTTTTCTTGAACACCTTACCAAAATACCCCTGATCGGAGTAGCCGATGACCTCGCTGATTTCGGATACCGGAAGCTCCGTGCCTGCAAGCAGTTCCATCGCCGCTTTTAGGCGCACACTGTTAAGATGCTCACTAAAGCCGCAGCCGAACATGCTGTTAAAGCTACCCGAAAGATAGTTGTAGCTGATATGAAAATGCCTGGCGATGTCTTGCAAAGTAATTTGATTGCGGTAGTTTTCTTGTATGTACCGTGCAATTCTCATGTGAAAGTTGTTTTCACCCACCTCGCCGGCTTTCAGATATTCGAGGATTTCACGCGTAACGTCACGCATGGTTTGTACAAGCTCATCCGAGCACACAGCCTGCTCAATGCGCGGGAAAAAACTCATGCGCAGAGTATACAGTTTTTCAGGCTCCGTGCTGCCCTCAAGCAGCACGTCAATGGTATTGTAAATCACATTATCCAACAGCTTTTTCAGTTCGGTTTCGCTCAGGTATTTCTCATCACCCAAAGATGCTACAAAGTTGTTGAGCTGCGCAAAAGCGGTCTCATATCTGCATAGCTTCATTTTATCTAAGTAACTGTTCATATTAAAACCGGTGTGAGTGTCCAATCGTGCCACTGATGTCTCACATATCATTTTTTTATCACGATGATAAAAAGACAGCTCCATCAACACTCTGGCATTCTCAAAAATTTGGTGTGTCTGCTTGAGGTCGGTGAATTTTCTGCTGCGTACAAAAAACAACGCCGGTATCTTTTCTGTAACTTGCTCAACAAATTCGCAGCAAGCGCTGTTATAGGACGCACCAGGCAGCAGAAATACCAAAATATCTTGTCCGGTCACGGTGTAAAAGCAATTTTCCTCACCAAAGGCAGTGTACGCCTGAGCCAAAATTGTGTTTACGGCATTTTCGAGGCTGTTAAGCTCTCGGTCTGCAACGCAACCCAGTCTGCATACCAGCATGAAAAACTCGCCCCTCAGATTATGCGGGGGGAGTGCGCCCTCCTCACCCGCCAAAAGTCCGGTAAGCCAGCCGAAACGGTCTGGCTTACCGGGGTTATCTCTAACCGGCAAAGTTAGCTTGCGCATAACGCCATATAGTTTACCCAGTAAAACCCCGGGCTCCATTTCCGATTTGAGGATATAATCCGAGGCCCCATTTTGAAAAGCAGACTTTACATAGTTAAAATCGCTGTGCCCGCTTAGAATTACCGTATAGATATGGGGATAGCGCAGTTTAACAGATTTCACAAACTCAATACCATCCATCAATGGCATGACAACGTCGCTTATAAGAATATGCGGATGCAGTCTTTCCAGCATCTGCAGCCCTTCTTCACCATTATACGCTTCACCTATGATCTCAAAGTTTGCAGAATCCATGCCCAAGACATATTTGACCGCTTGCCTTGAGATAAGCTCGTCCTCCACAATCATCACCTTGCAAACGCCCATATCGCACCTCCTCAAATATAAAAAAACAAAGAAAAAGGACAGAGTATGCAATTTTCAGCAAAATCGAGTTACAACATAATATATACTCAACGAGACAGCAAACAAAGTCCCAAAATGATACAAGCAAACAAGAGTTTTCAAGGATAAACAAAAGAATGAGTGCGCAGTTTAAAGGGAGTTCGGAGCAGGGGAATAAGTAAAGCAAGGCCGCTGCAGTGTTTAGAGGCACATTTATAAAAGTGAATTTTCACAGTTGGCAGCCCTACAATCAGTAAAATTTTACCAATTATACAATTACATTTTATTATATAGTAAGACTCTGTTCTTTGCAATATATCCATCCACCGGATTTTTTGCACGATAATTCATAGATAAATTTCTTTTAATAAAGAATAAATTTGCCCCTCTCACCAAGGTGTAAGATTCGGATTTAATTTGTTTGGTTGAAAGTTAGTTGGTGAATAGTATCTATAAATCGTTTTAATAATGTAGAAATGCAGTAAAGTAAGGCAAGCAAAACAAAAGACCGTCGGTAAAATCGACGGTCTTTGATTCTCAACTAAATAACTGACGGAGTTGTTTCGTTAGCGTACTTCAGTTACGAGGTCGGAAGCCAAGCCAATGATGCACTGCTCTTGAAGGGTACAGGATGCCTCATTTTCTTTATTTTGCGGTGTTTTCTCGTTTGTGAAGCAGAAAAACAACATGAGTGATACAGCCAAAAGGTCAGCGCAACCTCCGGGACTTATATTCCGGCAGATACACCTCACATCCAAGCTTCTGGCGGCATCAAGCATCTGTTCTACGGACGGGTCTGTGTTTAGAAAAGCAGCTACCGACCGCGAAATGTATTCTTGAGTGCTTTTGTCGGAGCGGTGAATAATATTGGTATCTTCGACGTGGGCAATTAAATGCAATAACGCAACCGCACCCGCGTCATTTAATGAATATCCTGCATCAACCATCTTCCGTAACATTGGCAGCCCATACTGCCATGCGTGGGGGAATCCATTTGCAGCTTCTCCGCGAATGCCGGTCAGACCGTACTTTGTAAAAACATTCCTTCCATGAGTTTGCTCGCATCCCGTCTGTAGTTCACCAAGGGTAACGCCTGCCATTCTGCCGCAAACCTGAGCAAGGCAATCCGGATTGTGGTTGCCAATTCTTTGCAGATAGCCCATAGCACCGCATAAAATGCCCAGTGAAAAAATCAAACCCTTGTGAGTATTCACTCCGCCGGTAGCGGCAAACATGGTATCCTCGGCACACATACCGGGATACCGAAGCAAGTGGAACAGCTCCTCCGGCTCACCTTGGAAGTTTAGGCCCCGAAGTGTACAGTCACGGAAGTAGGGGACAAGTACACAGGCGCTGTCGATGAAAGTGAAAATGTCCATATCCTTATGAGCTCCGTTGTTTTCCCTGTCGACAAGACCGGGTTTGGGGGTAATTGAAACCTCATACAGCAGCGCTTTCTGTGCATGGGCTGCGACGGTGTCTGCGTATTTTCTGTTAAAGTAGTCCTGCATCAGCTTTGCCGCACAAAATGCTAACTCCGTACTGCTGTGAATGCGGTTGCGGGCACAGACCCAAACAGGGCCGCCGCAGATGAGGCAACGGCGTTCTTTGCGGCCGTATGCTTCACCTCGCAGCGCGACACCATTGCTTTCAAACACATCCAGATCGAACAGCCGCCCCAGAGGGTGCCCTTCTTCAATGGCAATCAGCAAGGGTTTAACGTTCCCCGCATCGGCATGAACAACGAGATAACATTCGTATCCGGTGGTGCCGATATTCTCTTGTTGGAGCACGATTTCGAACCGAGCCCTGCCCAGTTGCTGTGCAATGCAAAGCAAGCCTTCTTCAAAGGCTTGTTTCGCAATTGGAAAAGCCTTATACTCCCCGGGAATGTTCAGCGTAAAACTGATCAGCGTCTGCCCAAACTGCTTTAGCAGCTGCTGCTGAATAACTGCACGCCGCTCACGGGCATCCAGCATATGCTCTAATGTGACAGATTTCGAACCGGCGAAGAAGTCATTCTGTTCCATGAAGGCTCATCCTTTCCAGATACGCGTAGGTTGTAGGCGGCACCAGCGGGCGGATATCCTCAAATCTCTCTTTGGCAAGCAGTGCCCGCACCACGCTTGCGCTGACAGCGCCCCCGTTCTTTTCACAACGGGGAATCTCCACAACCTCAATTCCGTATGGAGGCAATGTGCGGTGCATCTGCTCGTTATAAGCCGCCGTTACCGGGTCATTGGGCTCGCTGCCCACATAGCGGCGCGTAATTCCAAGGGGCTTCGCAAATTGCTCGGCAAAAATGGTAAGGTCCAACTCGCAATTAATTTTTTTTGCCTGCACCTTATCTTTCATAAAATAATCGGGGAAAGTAGCCGACGAGATTAAATAGTTGCTGGTTGGATGAACGATAACGTTTGTGAGATCCTCCACGCCCTTTTGAACCAGCTCCATCCGCACGGCGGCGGGGAAGTAGCTGCGATCTTCCGATAGGATGAACAGGTGCACAAGGTCGCAGTTTCTTGCCGCTGTTTCCACCAGAAAGCGGTGCCCGTTTGTAAAGGGGTTGCAGTTCGCTACGATACTGCCGACAACTCCTTTTTTTGTGGGGCACTTTAGCTCATTTACAAACCGCTTTATGCCGTCTTTTCTGTTTTCCATCAGCATCACTTCTTTGGTTTGGGCAACCGGGCAAAACCCCAAACCGCTGAATTTTTCGAGATTGTCGGGCTTGGTAAACAGAAATAAATGCAAATACCCATATTCCAGCGCGTTTTTGACAAGTTCGGTGACTATGGCAGCGGTATGTCCTTCGCCCTCTCGCTCACGGGATACAGCGATACATTTGAGTACATTTTTATACCGAGAACCGGTGGCGACAATTTTATTATTCTCCATCAGGTTGACGGTGGCTTGTACATTTACATCCCAGTCCAGGCCCATCTCGCATACAAACAATTGGGTTTGCAGTAACTTTTTACCCACTAAGGGTGTTGCACAAACAATCTCCATTTTATTATCGCCTCCTCAAGAATATCAGTCTCCTTTTAGCCTATCATACGCAAGATCAGGTGAATGACTTGCGGAAATATAGATGACACAACCACCAGCCTCAGCACCTGCAATACGACCAAATCAGTACTTTGAACGCCCATGTCCATAGAGATTAAAGCCATGTCGCTGGCGCCGGCGGGGGTGGCGGCCAGCATTGCCTCTTTTCGGCTCATGCCGTGAAAATACCGCAATACCCAGCCGCTAAAAAAGCAATTGAGTGAATAGCCAAGTACCAGTATTACAGCAGGCAGCACCAAATACCGTAGCTCTAACAAATCGCTCAGCTCAATCGAGCAGCCGATATAGGTACCGGAAAGCACCTGCGCCAGTCGCTTCATCCATGGGGGAAAGTACACCTTCCCCCATATAAGCTTTAAAGCAATAATTGCGAACAATGAAAATACCAATGCCCCTGCCGGAAACCCAATGGACATGCCGATTATACCAAAGACAATTGAAACAGATAAGGCGACTAGAAATACGGCAGTGCGCTTATTTTCGCTTACTGCGTGGGGAGTGACCGGGGCATCTACCGTTGCGGGTTGCTGTTCGTCTTTGCACACCGCGTTGATCATACCCGGGAAAATGCCAACCCCGACCACCAGCCGAACAAATTGCAGTACGGCTACCTTAGGCGCGTTCGCTCCCATATCTGCCGCAATAAGCGGTATATCGCTGATGCCGCCGGGCACTGAACTGAAAAATGCGGTGGCAGCGTCAAGATCACTGACAAAAAGGATAAGGAAACCCAGCGTGATGTTTAATACGAGATAAGTACCGAGTAAGACGGCAGCAGGCTTGTATATATGGCGCAGGCGGCGCAAATCACTTCGTTCCACAGTGGAACCAATAAACGCCCCGGCAATAATTTGGGCAAATACTTTGGCCTGAACAGGTACAAATGCGGCAGCAAATAAAATATTAAGGGTGGTCGCCCCTACAATAGCCCCAACCAACGTTCCGCCGGGAATTTTCATCCGATAAAACAGATGCCCTACCGTGAAGCCTGCCGCCAGAGTCAGAAAAAACTGTATGAACTGCTCCATCAATCTATTCCTTAATCTGGCGGATTAAGTCAATAACCGACCCGTCTCGATAAGTAACGACGCCTACTACCTTGTCGGTATAGGAGATTGGATCGGGAACGCCCACCAACCGCTCTGCCTTTTGCTGAAGCTCCTCAATATCCAAAATTGGCAGCCCGCTGTCTGCTAATTTCTTTCGTAAATTTTCACGCAGGGGATTAACCGCAATACCGTGATCGGTTACGACTACGTCTACAATTTTGCCGGGTGTGACAACGGTGCCCACCTCTTTCACAATACAAGGGATACGCCCTCTGGTTAGCGGTACAACAATGATTGATACGCTGGCGCCATAGGCGGTGTCGGGGTGACCGCCAATTGCCCCTCGGATAACCCCGTTCGAGCCGGTGAGGACGTTTACGTTGTAGTTGCAATCTACCTCCAATGCGGAGAGCACCACTACATCCAGCTGGTTTACCGCCGTCCCCTCATTGTATGGGCTGGCGTAATAGGAGGCGGATATCTGCTGGTGGAAACGGTTGTCGCGCAGAGATTGAGCAGCTTGCAGATCAAAGCTCTGTACGTCCAACAGTTTTTTGACCAAGCCCTCCTCATGGAGATCAACAATAGAGCCGGTAATGCCGCCCAAGGCGAAGCTGGCATGAATTTTCTTGGTGCGCATCATATCTCTCAAAAAGCGGGTTACCGCAAGCGAAGCTCCGCCCGTCCCTGTCTGGAAGGAAAAACCGTTTTGGAATCGTCCACTGGCAAGAATAACCTTGCTGGCCATCTCTGCAATCATTAACTCCTTGGGGTTCGTGGTGAAACGGGTAGCACCGGACATAATTCCCGCGGGATCACCAATCTCATCCACTTTAACAATGTAGTCTACGTCAGACTCGGGGATGCCAAAAGGAGCGTTCGGGTAGCGGACAATGTGGTTTGTAATGATAATGGTCTTATCGGCATGCTGGGAATCGCACTTTGCATAGCCCATAGAGCCGCACATAATGCCCTCATCTTTGTCGCGTATGTAGCCATTTGCGTTGCCGTAAGGGTCGCAAGATGGAGCGCCGAGAAATGCGACATCAATGTGGAGCTGCCCATTGTCGATAGCGCCCGCTCTTCCCCCATGGCTGCGAAAAACAACAGGCACATCCATCAGCCCTCTGGAAACCGCCTCTGCCAATTTTCCGCGCAGCCCGCTGGTTTCAATGCGGCGGATGACGCCGTTTTTAATATGCTGGATCAATGGGAAGTGGCAGTCTGTCAGCGAACTCGCGGCCAAAACAAGGTCTTTAAAACCCATCTCTGCCAATTTATCGACTACCATGTTGACGATGTAATCTCCGTTACGAAAGTGATGATGAAAGGAGATTGTCATGCCGTCTTTTAATCCGCAAAGCAGTACAGCCTCCTCTAGGTTGCTCACAATCTTATTGTGCAGCTCCTCCCGTTCAGAGAGAGTACAGGTGTTTTTAGCAATGTTTTTATCTTGAAAGATATCCCCTATTCCGTACAATTCATCGGTGTAAGGAATTTGGTTAAGCGAAAGCGTACGCATTGTCCTCCTCCTCCTTCTCTAATAGGCCGGAAGCCGCTGCCAAATCGATCACGCGCTGTGCACGCATTACAACAGGCTTATCGACCATTTTTCCATTCAGCGAAATAACGCCGCTGCCCTTACGGTTTGCCTGCTTGATAGCCTCAATCACCGCCAGCGCGTTATCGATTTCTTTGGTGCTGGGAGTAAAGATTTCGTGGACGGCATTGATTTGCCGTGGATTGATGATGCTCTTGCCGTCGAAGCCCAGCTGTTTGATCAGCCGGATCTCCTCTCGGAAACCATCTTCGTTGTTTACATCGCTGTACACGGTGTCAATGGCATCAATCCCCGCCGCTCGGGCTGCCAGTAGAATCATGCTCCGCGCAAACATAAGCTCAACCCCACTGGGAGAACGAGTGGTCTTCAAGTCGGTGACGTAATCTTCCGCACCGATCGCAATACCAATCAGGCGGGGGCTGGCTGCGGCAATTTCTTTCGCGTTCAGTACGCCTGCAGCGCTTTCCACAGCAGCCATCATTCTGGTTGAGCCAATTTCAATACCATTTTCCCGTTCAATCCGCTCAATTTCCCGCTCACATTCCAGAATGTCGCGAGCGGATTCTGTTTTGGGCAGGCGGATTACCACTTTGCGTGTGCTTACAGTCGCCTCCAAATCTGCGATGCCAAGTGCAGAATCGAGGGCATTAACCCGTACGAGGTATTCCTTACCGGTGAGATCGAGAGTTCGCAGTGCCTCATGCACAAGGAAGCGTGCCGCGTCTTTTTCGGCCAGTGAGACAGAATCCTCCAAATCGAACATGACACAGTCCGCATTGTAGATGCCGGCATCCTTAATCATACCGGGGTTGTTACCGGGAACATACAGCATAGTTCTGCGTAATTGCTTCACTTGGTTTCACCTCCCCAACAGCAGGGCGTTTCGCCGCTTGCGCGGTAAGCCGCCGTTTTTACCCGGGCACGGATTGCACAATCCAGGGCGCCCTTATCAACTGCTGTAACCTTAGCGTTATCTACACCAAGCTCCAACAGCGTTTCGCCAATTACTCGGCGAATTTCCCGCCCAAACTGCTTTTCAACCGTGCTGTCCAACTCAACTACCAATCCATCCGTTTCGTTTGGTTCCAGAGTAACCATAATATCGCTGGATTCCATGGTTCCTGCGAGGGCAACGTTTTTGATTCTCATCCAACCATCCTCCTCTGACTGTATGCATATGTTGCAAAATATACATAATTATTCCGTTGTTAAGATTATATATTGTGTAGCTTAATACAGAAAACGATGTTTCTTAAAAAAAATTAAGGTTTGCACTACGCAAAAGAGCCCACCTGTAATGCTGCTTAGCACCAAGAAAAATGGACATTGAATAAAAAGACCTCCAATCGTAGAAAAGAAATACGATAGGAGGTCTTTAACATGTCAGGAAGAAAAGGGATGAAACACTATACAGAAAGCTTCAAAGAGCAGATTAGGCGGGAGTACAAAGAAGGGTGTAGTGTACATAGTTTACAACGAAAATACAAGGTAAGCTATTGGTCTGTACACTGCTGGTGAGGGTTAAGCGAAAAGGTGAATAAGCGCCACGCAGCACCGCTACCCAAAGGTCGACCAAAAGTAAAGCCCGAAACCGAAACAAACGAGCAAATAATCAAGCGCTTGAAGATGGAAAATGAGCTACTGCGAAATTTTCTATCAGCCGTTGGAAGGAAGTGAAGCCTAGTTTAAAGTATCGACTCATAGAACAGCTTAGCGATAGGTATCCAATTGATAAAAAGTGCAAGTTTTATGGTGTGTCCCGCAGTGGGTACTATCGCTACAAACAACATAAGGATATGCCGGCTACAGATGCTCCGCTCGCAAGTATGGTTTGCTCAGTGAGGTTCGGCGCAGAAGGTGGCAATCATGTGGAC
>NZ_DALZQO010000031.1:11276-28678 GCF_032017025.1 Hydrogenoanaerobacterium sp. | reverse complement strand
ATGAGCTGTTTCATTCGCTGCATCAGGCTTTTGTAGCATCAAAGACTGTATCCGATTTGGTAAATACTTGTGAAAAGGTTTTATACCGACGCATGGAAAAGCACGTTGTTTCGGACCCTTTGCTGTTGGCTACCAAAGTAATTTCTGATAATTATGGACAAATACAAGTGAAAGAAGTTGCCAGACAATCTCATTATAGTGAGCGACAGCTAAACCGATTATTTCTTGTACAAATAGGAATGAATATTAAAAACTACGCACGCTTAACTCGCTTTAATTATGTATTAAAGCACATTCAAGCATCACCTTGCTTTTTTGCGGCATTATCGCAACAAGCCGGATATTTTGACCAAGCTCATTTTGATAAAGATTTTAAGGCTATCAGTGGTGTTACCCCTCAAAAGTATCTGAAAACAATGTCGGATTTTTACTATGACGGAACAGAGATATACGATACAATATCCTCAAAGGAGGATTGAAAAATGAAATATCAAGGTTGTCTTTTAGCGGTTAAGGATATATCCGCTTCTAAGCACTTTTATGAAAAGGTGCTTCATCAAAATGCAGTCATGGATATTGGCGTACATGTGACTTTTGAGGGTTTTTCTCTGCAACAGGGGTATGCCGAACTCGTTGGTATCGCTGTCGATAGTTTGAAAGAACAGTCACATAACTTTCAAGTCTATTTTGAAGTGGAAAATTTAGATGAAGTGTACGCCGAATTGAAAAGGATATCCAGTTTGAAATGGGTACATGAAATCAAAGAATACCCGTGGGGGCAGCGTGACATTCGAGTATATGACCCCGATAAGCATATCGTAGAGATTGCAGAGGATATGAATACGGTTATCAAACGCTTTTTTAATCAGGGCATGTCGCCAGAAGAAGTTGCTACACGCACTATGTTTCCTCTTGAAGTCGTAAAACAGTATGCGTCGTGCTTTGATATGTGACACATGGCGGCTTTGGTAAATCAAAGCCGCTATTTTATTCCAAACAAGATCGGAGGAGACGGACAATGAGTAAATATGAGCCGCTTTGGAAGGCGATAGGTCAACGCACGGAGAACAGCTTCGCGCTGACCTATGCCGAGATTGAACAGATTCTGAGCTTTCCCATCGACCACGCCTTTTTAACACTCAAGAAGGAGCTGCTCGCCTACGGCTACGAGGTGGGTAAGATCTCCATGAAGGCACAGACGGTGACGTTCAAACGCTGCGTTTGACAAGCGGCTGCGTTTCTGCTATCATCGGCTTCACCCATCCAAGAGGAGGAACACTATGAACTGGGAGCCATGGACAGGCTGTTACAAAATAAGTGATGGCTGTACAAATTGCTATTTTTATGGACCGTATGCGAAACGCTATGGTCAAAACACCATACAAAAAACAGATAAATTCGATTGGCCTGTAAGGAAAAACGCAAAAGGCGAATACAATATTAAAGGCAATAAAATTCTTGCAACCTGTTTTGCGACTGACTTTTTTCTGCCCGAAGCGGATGAATGGCGTAAAGAGATTTGGGCAATTATCAAGGAAAGAACAGACATTGATTTTTTGATTTTGACAAAGCGAATTGACCGTTTCCTTGTATCACTTCCGTCCGATTGGGGTACAGGCTATGACAATGTGAATATTGGCTGTACTGTCGAAAATCAAACACTCGCCGATTACAGACTTCCACTCTTTTTATGCTATCCGATAAAGCGGCGTTTTATTGCTTGTGCCCCACTTTTAGAAGCGATAGATTTAACACCGTATATTCATGGAGTAGACCATGTTACCGTTGGCGGCGAAACAGGACGAGAAGCTCGTATGTGTGATTATGATTGGGTTCTTAATATTCGTGAGCAATGCGTAAAAGCAGAAGTGACATTTTGGTTCAAAAATACAGGCTCGCTTTTCAAACGTGACGGTGTAGTGGAAAAAATAAATCCATTTAAGCAAACAGGTATGGCAAAAGAGCTTGGTATCAATATTTTAGATGGCAAGCGGTTGTTTTGACAGGAACAGAATAGTATAAAACATTATTATCTATTTTGTTTAACGAATGTTCTGAACGATCCAAACGAGCACACCCTTTGAAACTGATTTAAATCGTCCACCAGAGAAAAACTCACTAATTATGAAATTGAGCCGTTGCACCTCTACTCGGATGCAACGGCTCTTGCTTTGACTACATTCCGAGTATCGTCCAGAGTATCCTTGCAAAAGGATGGTGAATTTTAATTGAATTAATATACATATAGTGATATAATAATTACAAAATTTGGTTTTAAAGAGGTAACGATATGGATTTAAATAAGCAATGTGATATTGCAAAATCTATGACTGAAAGCAACGCAACTAATGAAATAATCTGTAAACAAGTTATTAACACACCGCAAATAGTTAAACAAGAGTCATGCCAAATTATTGATACTCTATTAAAAAAACATAATCTTCCTTTTGATAAAGGCTTTGGTATTATGAAAGATGACTTTAAAAACATTGCAAACAAATACAATATTGATCCAGCATCGTTGTTTTGGATATATATGGAGTGGTTAAAAAGTGAATAATAATAAAGTTCTTCAAAGCTTACATAATTCTTGGTTATCATTAATATCTCTAATTAAAACGATGTATAAGAAAATGCCCTTTTTAATGATTGTTTTTACATATTTAATGTATAAACTTATTGAAAAATTCGGAAGTTACTCAAATTCTCAAATGTGGATTTTAACATCCGTAATACTCCTTTCTTCAATAGCTATTTATTTAAAATCTCAAAATTACGGTGAGGCAGTTTTATCACTATCAGCTGGCTTATTTACGATATATACTGTGACGTGGTCTAAATCAATTTTTGTTAGTTTTATTTGCATATGGATTGCATTTACTCTAATTGTTTTATTATCATCATCAATAAGAATATCGTCTAAAATAGAAACTATTTATATGGAAGCTGCTTTTGCCCTTGGAACAACGTCTAATAATGATAAGAAATGTGTAAAAGAATTACAAAAAATTTCTGATGATTTAAAAGATAGTGTTTTAGGTCCAATAGAAAAAGCTGAAATTATTCGCCAGTTTTGTTTTAGAAAAATGCAGTTAGATATAATGCCAATTGGTCTAAAATGGGTTAATATTTTTTGGTCGTTAACACGAATCGATTACTTGACTCTTTCTGATTTTGTTTGTATTGTTCTAAAAAATGCATCCATCCTTTCAAGTAGTACTACCGTAGATAACCTATTTGAGTTTATTTATGATGGGATGAAAAAGTCAACAGCTACACCATCTGAGTATATTGATATGTTTAAAAAAACTCGTTATCTTTTAATCAAAAACAAAAATGCAGTTTTATATTTTAAAGCATTAACAGATTACTTTGAAGCAGGATTATGTGAGGAAGAGGGTTTAAAATTCATTTATGACCAAATGAATTTAGAGTAACATTTAAGGCTGTTACTCTAATTTTTATTTATATCTTCCCCACAAGGTTGTAGACGATGGTAATTTCTTGCCGTTCCAAGCCGTCCAC
The DNA here is from genome assembly GCF_032017025.1 of Hydrogenoanaerobacterium sp. Taxonomy (NCBI): domain Bacteria; kingdom Bacillati; phylum Bacillota; class Clostridia; order Eubacteriales; family Oscillospiraceae; genus Hydrogenoanaerobacterium; species Hydrogenoanaerobacterium sp. The sequence goes on along the minus strand of NZ_DALZQO010000031.1, from coordinate 25,153 downwards.
CACCGTTTTCTGTCCGACTATTATCTTGTCCACAAGCTTTATCAGCAGTTCTCGGTCAAGTTCTTTCACTCTCATACATTTACGGATAAGAGAAACCCACTCACGGATGTCATTATCGACTTCCTGTGAGTGGGTTAATTGTTCGGCAAGCTGTGCCGCCAGTATTGACTTTTCTTGTTGCTCTTTTTTGTACTTATCCATCATATCCAGTACCATTTCACGTGGGATATCACCAAGCACCATCTCCTCATACAGCTTGGAGATGAGACGCTCTAACTCAGACAATCGGTGGCGCAGAGATTGTAATTTCTTTTCAGAAACTTTCTGCTCGGAGGTGGTATCGGCTTGCTTTTTGCTTTTAATCTCAGCAATTACTGCATCCTCGTCAAGGATAATCAGCCGTGCCTTTTTTCGAATATCACCGAGGATTAAGTCAGAGAAGATACTCTCAAGTGTCCTATGAGGACTACAGATGGCTTTACCACCTTGTGAGTATCCACAGCAGATATATGCGTGATGGTTATTCTTGTGACCATCTTTTCGAGTGTTGCTATCCCTTACGAACTTCATGCTCCTACCGCAATCACCGCATTTCAGCAGACCGGAGAACAGACTGATTTCGCCCTCTTTATTGCTTTTTCCAACAGTTCCTCTATTAGCCAACTTGCAAGCGGTTTCCCAAAGTTCCATGGATATAATCGGCTCATGTGTGCCAACTGCTCTGACCCATTCTTCTTGGGGTCGGTTAACTTGGGTTCTGTTTTTGTAGGAAATAGTGCCTTTCCTCATCTGAACAATGTTTCCGATGTAGGCTTCATTTTTCAAAAGTTCCCTAACAACCACGTCACTCCAACATTTAAGTCCTCGCTTGGGGTTGGGTTTGCCAATGCTGTTGTAGTAGTACTCACGAGGCGGAATAACCTTTTCCTCATTCAATTGTGTGGCTATGGTTCGGTATCCCATGCCTGTGGCTCTCATCTCAAAAATTCTGCGAACGATAGGGGCTGCGTACTCATCAATCAGCAGTGGAGGTTGCCTTTGCTCATTTTTGATATAGCCATAAGGTGCATATGCTCCCATAAAAAATCCACTCTTTGCTCTTGCAACTTTTGCTGATTTTACCTTTTTGCTTTGGTCACGGCTGTACCATTCATTGACCAAGTTTTTAAAAGGCATCAACTCATTTTCTTTTTCAAGGGTGTCAATGCCATCGTTGATTGCAATAAATCTGCATCCCAATGAGGGGAACAGGTAATCGGTATACTCACCGATTTGAATATAGTTTCTGCCAAATCGTGAGAGGTCTTTAACCACCACGCAGTTGATTCTGCCATTTCGAACATCGTCAATCATCCGCTGAAACTGAGGGCGGTCGAAGTTTGTACCTGTCAGCCCATCATCAATATAGCTGTCTATCAGCGTCCAACCTTTCTTTGTGATATAGTCAGTGACGATTGCTCTTTGATTTTCAATGCTTAAACTCTCGCCATCTCGCTCGTCATCACGGGATAGTCTGAGGTATGCTCCTAATTTTAAAGGTCAGCCCATTGATTGCAAAGCGTGTGCCAATCGGTACGGCTGCGGGCGCGTTGTCCTCATTAAATGCATTGATTTGCCGCAATGAGTATGTAGCCTGCTCGCGGTTCACGCCAAAATCATTTACTACTCGGTCGAGCCAAATATCTTCCGCGGTGTCGGCAAAGAGCAAATCAAACATAAAGGCAAGCATATAGTTTTGCTGCGCCACAAGATACGCTGCAGGAGATAGAGTGTTATAAATCACACTGCCCTCTCGCTTGTCAATGTCGGGCGGCACAAGGTCAAGCATTTCTTTCAGTGTCGCATCGTAATCATAGTTTTCAGCCAATCGGTACACCCCTTTCTATGTCAAATTCTCCAAAGTCAGACAGCACCGTAAATTTGATAAAAGCATTCTCACGGTCAAAGGTTAGGGTAAAATCCTCAATCCCTGTTATGCGGTCGTCCTCTGCTAGTGCCTCGGCTATGCGACGCTCGATATCCCCCGCTACGTAACTGCGCCGAGCCCCTATGAGGTCATTCAGCTCTGTACCGTAATCCTTTGAGTAGATAGGATATTCAAATCGTTCCACGCCCAAAATAAAGTTTGCTGACTGCTTTACCGCATCAAGCCCGTCGATCACACCCTCTAACCTATCTCCGTTTAACCGATAAGTTTTGGATGGCTTAAAACCTGTATCCGGGCCGTATGTTTTTAGTACGCTCAAATTATCACACCCTATCTATTACGGTATACTTCTGTCCACCGCGCTTTTGCACAACCGCTACCCTGTCGCCCACTGCAAGCCCTGTTTGGAGCGTTACGGGTACGTTGGTCAGCTTGATACTCTCCACGGTTACAGGTTCGTCATCCTTGTCCTTTGCAATTATCTCAAAACCACTGGTGAGGGTAGTGCTCAACGTTGCCGTGATGGTGCGTAGGTGCTGCGGTATATCTACCATATCCAAGCCAACAGGCAGCGGCTTGTTGTCAATTTTAAGCCCTGCGCCCGTGTATGTAGCATAAATAAGATCAGACATACTTTCATTTTCTAGGTAGTCCCTAACGATGCCCTTAATCACCGTTGCCAAATCAGAGGCCATTGTACCACCGCCCTGTAATCAGATTTAATGTCATTGTGTGCTGCGTTTTACTAAAATTGTGGGTTGCATTTTCCACCATCGCCCACGTGTTAAGCCCTGCGCTGTCGATTTCAACTTTTATACCGCTGCCGCCCATTACACGGGTATCACCGATGCAATCAATCTTTAGGGTTTCGGTTTCTCGGTTTTTAATGGATAGCAACATTTTAGCCCTGTCTATTAGCTGAGCATCGTTGAGGTTGGCAGATACCTTTTCATAAAGCACCAGCTTACCCCACTTTTCAATGTTTGCGCCGTCCTGTACCACATAGGCATCACGCACGCCCTTTTGCTTGTCATCCTTTGCAACCTTGACGTAGTTATAGGTGTCATCATCGATGCTGCGGGTATACTCAAAGTCAGTTGCTAGGCTGCTGTCGCCTATAACAAGGGGCAGCCGTAAATCCAACGTGTCGCGCAAATCCAATGCCCCAAAATTATCGCGCAAGGTATAATAATAGGTGTTGCCGATAAGATTATCCTGTATGGATTGATAAAACATATCGAGATAGGTTTTGTTGTCAAACAGGTATTTACCGAGCATAAACTCGGTTTTATCCACATTTCCAAGCCGCATCCTATCGCCGATGCTGTATGCAACATCGTTTAAAAAGCTGTCCAGCGTCTGCACCTGTCGCATTACGGAGCCTTTTGCCCTTAGATATCTCAGTTGGTCGTAAGCGGTACACTTGTACACCTTTTTGCCTTGCGTAGTCTTGAACAAAAATCCGTAGAATATGTTTGCGTCATTGAAGGTGAAAACTACGGTTGCACCGTTAGGGAAATATTCGCCCACCTCAACCGGATATTCAAATGTAAGCATACTCGCACCGTTGTTCCACGGTGATTGCAATTTAATGTTGTTTGCAATCTCTGAAATATCTGATTTGTTTACAATGAGCATTTAATCACCTACTTTAATGATGCAATGCGAGCCTTGTTTTCTTCGTCCCACTTTTTCTTGTAATTATCGTTTGCATTAGCCATTGCCTCCGCTGCGCTCAAAATCCACTTTTTCGGTGCATCAAGAATATCTTTAGCGCCGTATAAGGCGGCTTCAAGCGCGTTCTTGGGGATTGGCTTAAGCGCAACTTTTGAACCATCTGCTATAGTACAAAGATTTGAAAAGATTTTTCCGGTATTCGGCTCGGTATATTTCAACTGGTTAAATTGTGAAATGCTCATGCCGTTTGTATACTTACTCTGTACGCTATATGGGGTACTGTCTTTGCCATTAAATACAACTGTCTTAGGTGGCGCTGGCACCTTACCCGGGCGTGGAATATACGGCACATCCTCGGTTCTGATTCCGACCTCTACGTACTCCATAAACTTCAAGGTTACATCGTAAACGCCTTTGTACTTTTCTGCTTTGGTATAGCTCTCCAAAAGCACCTGCTTAGATGTCTTGCCGTAGTCCGCGGTAATTATCAACCGCTTAGGGCCTTGTGTATTTAGTGCGCTTTCAAACTTTTTAAAGAGGTTGCGCGCTTCCGTCCATTGATCGTTGTGCTTGCTCTCTTTTTGCTCGGTCAGCTCACATTGTACCGTCCAAGTGTGCAGTTTGCGGCTATCAGCAATAGGGAAATTGCCTTGTTCCAAGCCATCGTATACGGTGATATTGCGGTCGCTGCCTTCGTCAACATTGGTTACACCGTAAATATATGTTTTGTCAAAATAAACCTCATGCATAGCTGTAATCCCCCTGTGCGGTTGCTGCGACTGAATCGGCAAGCCCTGTTGTAACGTAGCTGATAACCTCATCTGCATCAACAGTCTTTTCAATTGTTTGTCCGTAAATGTTAACCTGTGGCGCAAGTGTGGCGGTTGAAAACTTAGCGAAAAACTTAGCCCCGGCAATGTCCATTAGGTATTTTAGGTTTTCTTTTTCAATGTCTACCTCTCCGGTTACCTTTAAGGGGTCAGTGTTTGAGATTTCGACAGGTATATTTTTTAGGGCGGTGCCAGCAGTGTTTTTAAGCCCACTTAAACTCTCGGTCGACAAGCCAGCATCAATGCTTGAAAATGCCTTTGATAGTCCCCATGCGCCTGCCGTCACCGCTGCAATCACTCCAATAGCAGCAGCCCAATTTCCAGTCAATCCACCTACTGCAACAGTTGCCAGCGTTGTCCACAGCGTTGCTGCCATTGTGGCAGCCTTATATGCCAGCAATCCAACGACTACGCCACCAACAACAGGTATTAGCCAATTCGCATTATCTGCCACAAACGCAATACCGTTGCCAACCCTTTCTTTGCGGGTGACGGTCGCAGTGTCGCCCCATAAGGCTTGCAACTGCTGTTTTCCGGATTGTATTGTACCGGGTGGGAATATCATTGCAGCACCCCCTATGGCAGCCGCCTGTAGCGGTCTAAGACAGATGTGTAATCAAGCATAGCGTCGTTTTTAACCACAGTAGCGCCCGCGTCGTAGGTAATGGTTGTGTCTCCCTCGGAAACGCTCTTAACTGCCCCTGTGCCCTGTATTGCTGTCATTCCTTGCGCTGTGCTCCAAGCGATTTCCACCCACGGGTAAAATAAGCCGTCGGGCATCTGTGCTTTAAGCGGTATATTGCAGTAAGATAGGATGCTATCTTTGGCTTGATTGATATAGGATAGGTACTTAGGTTCTGTGGATTGCTCCGCAGTTATGTAACCACGGAGCGCCCACTCATTTAAAACATCAGTCGGTGTTTTCGGCATCAGTTTCACCCTCGCCCGCTTCGGCTTCCGATTCCTCGGCTACCTCTTGCGCGGCTTTTTTCTCGGCTGCGTTTTTCGCTTTTCCTTTTGCAGGCTTGATGGATTCCGGCACATATACCTCAAATCCATCATTGGTGTACTTTGGCACTTTGTCATCGTCCACCAGAAAAATCATTGCGCCCTTTTTAACGTAAGTCATAGCAACCTCCTTATGCCTGCGCTGTAGCAGCAGTGTGGATGTAGATGCCGGAAGTCTCATTGTCTGCGACAATCAGATCGTGGTGAGCACGATAGAAAATGTCGTAAGCATCAGCAGACTGGTTTTCCTGTGGCATAACGATCTTAGAGTTGTTGCGCTTAACCACACCTTTGAGGGAAGCCTGCCGTGCATAGATAAAGTTGATAGGCTTGTTACCCACAATGGGCTTGTAGCCGCCAGAAGTCTGCCCGGAGGTCTTGCCGTCGTTGAGCTGGATAAGGCTGTTAAAGCGCACCTGCGGCACCTTGATAATCGGTGTCACACCGTCAAGCATATTCACCTTGCGGTCAATGTTGCCGGACTGTACCGTGTCAACCGCAATGCGGCGCGACAGTTTGGGGTCGTTTTTCAACATTTCGTATACTGCGTTGGTAACGTAGAGCACACGTCCTTCTTCCGGTACTTCCTTTTCATTGAGAGTTCTCTCTGCAGCGTCGTACAGAGTAAGGATGCTGTCAGCAGCCGCAAGGTCTTTTGATACTAACTGAAAATTCCCTGTCGGTAAGGTGTTTGTTTCTGCTTACGAGATTGTCTATGCCTTTTCTGCCGTTGGCGTAACCGAGGCAACCGCCAAGTTGGTTGATGGTCATAAACATGTCGTTGCCGTTGGAATAAATGTCTGCTTGGATTTCTCCGAAGTGCTCGGATTTGATAAGTTTTAAATCTTGCATATGTACTTCCTTTCTTTTGTCGGTTATGGTAGAATTTGGGGGAAAGGGGGTGAATGCCGTGCTTAACAAAATGGAGCTTAGAATCTTAAGAGTCCTTGACTTGTACAGTTCGATTTATATCGGAACACAAGAACTGCATGGGTATTTTAGATTTTGCGACCTAGATAAAATAAGAGAAGCTGTTTACAACTTGAAAGGGCAAGAGCTTATAGATGAATATCAAAAGCCTGCTTACGGTTACTACATAACTACTGCCGGAAAACACCATCTTCTAAAATTGAAAAAAGAGGATTTAAATAAATTTTGGAAAATAGTTGTCACGCTTATCGGATTGGCGCTTACGGCATTAGGAGTATGGTCGCAATGGCCAAAATAGCTAATGCCACAGAAAACGATGCATAATAATTGCAACAGCGTTAAGTGTGCACATTATCCATAACGCCCAGAACTGCCAATTTTTCATGTTGTGTTTCCTTTCTTTCAAACTATGAAAACTAATAACTACGCATCTACCTCTATGCAGATTTTTGCTGCATGGAGGTATTTTTTTGTTAACCTCTCAACCAAAGCAAGGGCCTCCTCCAAATTCTCAATGCTTTTTACTTTTATGATTATCTCTAATTTCATGTCATGCTCCTTTCTAGCTCATTTGTCTTGCCAGCTTTGCGACAGATATGTAGTTATGGGTAAACTCAAACAGCTTATTTACCGTTGCATAGTCAAGCCCGCAAAATGTAGCTACTTCTTTTTTGTTAAGCATTGATTTGCCGGGGAACGACGCTAAAATCAATTCGAGATTGTCTCGGTATGATTCTTTTTCACGTGGCACGTTAACACCTCCTTGACATAGGCACTTCCAACTCAGTTAGAATTTCATCAGCTATCTCTGCAACGTTATCTGCGTAACCAGCTGTATAGTTGCCGCTCAAAATGCTAGAAAACATTCCCTCGGTTAGAGATGGGTACGAGCGTTTTTTTACTTCTTGCCAAAGCCATCTTTGCGTTTTAGAAAGCCTTAAAAGCCTCACTTTAATGTCATATCGCAAAATATCACCTCCATAATAAGTTTTATTTTAGAAACCTCTTGCAAAATTTCAGCAAATATGGTAATGTAAAGATAACTTAATTAGGCGCACTTTTATACAGCTTGTTGCAATTGTGAGTTGCACTAAGCTCGATTTTCTTTTGCCAATTTTGAATAAGAAGTTTCTATATGCCTATTATAGGTTATGTAAACATTACTGTCAATAGAATAAGTTACGTTTACATAACTTTATGAAATATGCATATACTATGGAGGTTGTTGTTGTGTTTTATGATCGTTTTTGCCATCTATGTACCTTAAAGGGAGTGTCCCCATCTCGTGCTGGATTAGATATTGGTGTAAGCAAAACATCAGTAAATGGTTGGAAAAATGGTCGTACAATTTCCTCAGACAACTTGCAGGCGCTGGCCGAATACTTTGAGGTATCTGTTGATTATCTGCTTGGCAACACAGATATCAAAACTCCGCCCGATAACAAAGAGGCGATTGATGATGAATTAATCGTTTTGGCTCGTCGCGTGGGAGAAGTCCCCGAAGAAGACAGAAAAAGAATATACAAAACCTTTGAAAGCACCATTGACCTATATCTCGAAGCGATTAAAAAGGATAAGAAATAATGACACCAGATTTTGCACGCAGCAAACGTTATGCTACGCAACTGCTATTAAAGCAAAAGCTAGAAACCACTTTGATAAATGCAAAAGACCTTGACTTAGATTTTCCTGTGTATTTTGATACCATACAAAACTATTGTAAAACTGTAGACATCTTGCCATCCCAGCTAATGGTTAACGGCAATCTTCCGCTTGGATGGTCATTGAGAAAACAAGGGTATTGTGTTGTCCTGTACAACGATAAACTTTATGGAGATCGCCTTAACTGGACAATTGCCCACGAGATAGGGCACATATATTTAGGGCACGACGAAAGCGATCCGGTTCAAGAGATAGAAGCACATTTTTTTGCTGCGCAGATATTATCTCCGGAGGTCGCTATTAGACAAATATGGAGACGCAACGGAGACATCGCGGCAGATGATGTAAATGAGTTTTTTAAAGTGTCTTATACCGCAGCGCAAAAAAGAGTTAATCTCATAAAAAGAACATCATGCATTATAACTAAAGAGGATAAGGCAATTCTAGAAATGTTAGAGCAGTATATAAATGAGCTTCGTTTTGATGAACCTTATCTTAGAAATTGCATGAGCTTCATGTATGCAAAATAAAAAAGACCATCCAGAGTTCGTACCTCTGAACGGTCAACGCAAAACCCACAAGCGCAAAACAAGGGGCAATTCTGCCCTTTTATAATAACATAAAAGGATGTGTAAATCAATGGAATGTAAAAAGTGCAAAGAAAAAATACCTGATAAAAGCTTGTATTGTATGCACTGCGGTTCCCCGCAAAAGCGAGATAAAAAGAAAAAGATGTACCAGCGGCCGGATGGGCTGTTTGAAAAAGTAATAACCAAAGACGGAACCCGAATCCCGTTTAGGGGGCGGTCTGAATCTGAGGTGAACCGAAAAATCCTAGAATATAGTGGGAACGTCGAAAAAGGCAGGCTGTTTTCAGTTGTCGCGAAAGAATGGAAGGACGAACATTTTGCTGGCGTTGAGCATAACACAATTAGAGGGTATGAAGCAGCTTACAACCGATCTGTGAAAAAATTTGGAAGCAGAAGAACAAAGGAAATTACTACAAAAGATATATCAAATTATATTAATGAATTTGCTGCTGAGGGATATGCTCAAAAAACAGTTAAAAATCAACTGTCCGTATTTCATCTAATTTTCAAAAAAGCAATCAAGGATGGGGAGTTAGATTACAACCCTGCTGATAATGTAGATATCCCAAAAAACCTACCGAAGAAGAAAAGAGCAATCCCAACAGAAGAAGAAATTGAAGTAGTTAAAAATTCAGTTAATTGCACATTTGGACTTTTTGCTTATTTTTTGTTGTATACGGGATGCCGCAGAGGTGAAGCCTTAGCATTGCAATATAAAGATGTTGATAGAGATAAAAAAATTATATCAATTACCAAGTCTGTTTACCATGTAAAAAACAAGCCGCACATAAAGCAGCCCAAAACAGATGCAGGAACCCGCGATATAATTTTGATCGACAAGCTCTTAGAGGTTCTGCCAGAAGGCAAAAAGGGTGATTATATTTTTTCGAAAAATGGTTCTGTACCGCTAACCGATAAGGAATGCCGGAGGCAATGGGAGCTTTACCAGCGAGAGACAGGATTGACCATTACGCCGCATCAGCTCCGTCACGCGTACGCGACAATATTGTTTGAAGCTGGGGTGGACGAAAAGGACGCGCAGGAGCTCTTGGGACACGCAAGTATAGCGATGACCAAAGATGTGTACACGCATATCAGCAAAAAGCGTAAAGATAAAACCGCCGAACTATTAAATAAGTTTGACGGTTAATTTAAAACTTTCGACTGTGCATTTTCTGTGTACAAATATGTCAAATACAATCCAAATAAACACAATAATATCAGACTTAAATTCCGCACAAATATAACAAAAAACCGCTTAAACTAGCCATTCAAGCCAATGTTTAAGCGGTCTTTTAGTGGTGGAGGCGACGGGAATTGAACCCGTGTCCGAAAACCAATCCATACAAGCATCTCCGAGTGCAGTTTATCGTTTAAAATTCCCTCAGCAAACCGCCGATAAACAGGCTGCGAGCATGTTGGTAGCCCCTGATACAATCTGCCTTACGAGGCACTCGGACAGATCGTTCACCACTAATCGACGCCTTATCTGAGACCGTGGTCCTCCTCAGTAAGACGGCTGCTATTTAAGCAGCTACTAATTCGTTAGAGTTAGCGTTTATATTTATTTTACACATTTTAAAGAGGTTGTGTGCCTCTACTCGCTTCTCATACTTCATAATCCCCGTCGAAACCTTTACGCCCCCAAATTAGCGGCTTTCCGCCGGTTTAACCTCTGCTGCGCTCTTTCATGGTGCGGTCAATGTCGCGTTTCGCATCGCGTTTTGCAATATCATCGCGCTTATCGTACTGCTTCTTGCCCTTGCAAAGCCCCAGCTGAATTTTGACACGCGAGCCCTTAAAATACATAGAGAGGGGCACCAGTGTATATTGCATCTGCTTTACCTGCCCGTAGAGTTTGGCAATTTCACGGCGGTGCATCAGCAGTTTGCGCTCACGCAATGGGTCTTTGTTAAAGATGTTACCCTTTTCATACGGGCTGATGTGCATACCGATGACAAACAACTCACCATTTTTGATATCACACCAGCAGTCCTTGAGGTTGACGTTACCTTGCCGGATGGATTTGACTTCAGTACCAAACAGCTCAATTCCTGTTTCGTAGCTTTCAATTACAAAATAATCGTGATAAGCCTTACGGTTTGCCGCAATTGTTTTGGTGTTTTCGCGTTGCATCTCCATCCCTCCCCTCGGATTCTTTATTATACTTGAAATCGGTGCTTTTGTCAATCCGGACTACAGGGAGCGAAGCAAGCCATGTGGCTCCGGGGGCTTACCCGCGAAACACCCATAGCTTGCTCAGCACAAAATTCACCACAATGGTAACTGCAACAACAGGCAGTTTCAAAACAATTTTATTGATACCCATAAACCATTGCTGCAAAAAATACATGGCAACCAGTGAAATTGCCAGTGTAATAAGATTTACCACAATAAATTTGATGAGCTCGCGGCTGAAAAATTTGCTCTTGCTGCGGAATGTCCAGCTGCGGTTGACAATATAGCTATTGAGCGTACCGCAAGCATAACCGACCACCTGTGCAGCATAGAGGTTCACTGAAAACAGTGTAATCAAAACCGTATACACCACAAAATCGATTACTGTGTTTATACCACCCGTAATTCCGAATTTTATAAATTTTTTCAAATCATCTGATGTAAATTTCTCCGGCAATGTGAACACCCCCTGTCAATGCTACGTGCAACCCGCTTTGTTATTCTGCCCGCTTTTTGGCAAGCATAGTCTGTCGCACTGCATATCATAGCATTTCGGGAGGTATTCGTCAACTGCGGTTCGCGCATTTAGTCATCCAGGATTTGTCCATCGGTGCTGATGGTAAACACCTGCCATGGAATCATTTTACCGCAGTTTTGCAGCGCGGTTTTTGCCGCATGCTCAATACCGCCGCAGCAGGGCACCTCCATACGCACAATGGTAACACTTTTGATGCTATTATGTCTTAAAATTTCGGTTAGCTTTTCGCTGTATTCGCCCTCGTCCAGTTTGGGGCATCCGATGATCGTAATGCGGTTCTTAATAAAACGGCCATGGAAGTCGCCATAGGCATATGCGGTGCAATCTGCCGCGATGAGCAGGTTCGCTCCGTCAAAATACGGCGCATTTACCGGCACCAGCTTAATTTGTACCGGCCACTGGTTGAGCTGCGATGCAACCGGTGCCGCATCGATGTTGTACATGGTTTGTACCTGAACAGGCTTGTGCTCAATGCTCTTCGATTGTGTCCCCGGGCAGCCGCAGGGCAATTTTTGTGCTTGTTTTTTTGCCTGATTGGCTTTCACCGCCTCTTCATCAAACTCTGCCGCTTCGCGTTCTTCAAACGTAATCGCACCTGTTGGGCAGACAGGCAGGCAGTTCCCCAGCCCATCGCAGTAATCATCCCGCAGCAGCTTTGCCTTACCGTTCACCATACCAATTGCATCCTCATGGCAGGCCTGAGCACAAAGTCCGCATCCGTTACACAGTTCCTCATTAATTTTTATAATTTTACGGATCATATTTCAAATCTCCTTTGTTTCATATTGTATCCTTAGTATACAGGACATCTTAGTAAGATTCAGTTGCATTTGCAACAAATCATAATAAAATGCAGTTTACAAAAGATATTGCCTTGAAGCCAAGAGATAGAGATAAAACACCCCCGGACAGGAAGCTCGTCCAGTCCGGGGGGTAATGTTATATTTCACTTCTGCCTTCCAGTGCACGGAACAGCGTCACCTCGTCGGCATACTCCAGGTTACCGCCAACGGGAATGCCATAAGCAAGGCGTGTTACCTTTACACCGAGAGGCTTGAGCAGGCGCGATAGGTACATCGCGGTCGCTTCCCCCTCCACGGTGGGGTTGGTCGCCATAATTACTTCCAGCACGCCCCCCTGCCCAATGCGGGCAAGCAGCTCCTTAACATACAGCTGATCGGGCCCAACGCTGTTCATGGGCGAAATAAGCCCGTGCAGCACATGGTACACTCCGTTGTATTCACGGGTACGTTCAAAGGCAAGTACATCCTGTGGGGTTTCCACCACACATATGGTGGTTTTATCGCGTGCTTCCTCGCTGCAAATGGGGCATTTTTCGCTGTCGGTAAGGTTTTGGCATATACTGCAGCGGCTGATCTTCTCGCGCGCATCCAAAATACAGCGTGCAAAATCCTCCGCTTTATCGCCCGGCATGTTCAGCACATGGTAGGCAAGGCGCTGTGCGCTTTTTTTTCCAATACCGGGCAGACGCTCAAAATGCTCAATCAATCGCGTAAGCGGCAAAACATTGTAAGCCATTTCAATTAAAACATTCCGGGTACATTCAGTCCGCCGGAAATTTTCTCCATCTCTTTGTTTGCAACTTCTTCCACAGTACGGATTGCTTCGTTAACTCCGGCCATGATCAGATCTTGCAGCATCTCAATATCCTCGGGGTCAACCACTTCGGGCTTGATGGTGAGCGATTTGATCACCTTTTTACCGGTGATAACAACCTCAACCGCACCACCGCCTGAAGTAATGGTAGTTTCCATTGCCTCCAGCTCTTCCGATTTCTTCGCCATATCCTCTTGGATTTTCTGTGCCTGGCGGATCATCTGCTGCATGTTGCCAGGTCCGCCGCCAAAGCCTTGTGGTAATCTTGCTTTCATAATTATATCCTCCGTAGCTAAGTATCTTTTTATTTATTTGCAACACGATTACTCGCGTTGTTTACTTAATTTCAATTGGAAGCCCCGCATCCTGCACCAGCTTGGTTAACTCATCCAACGGGTCTTTCTTCTGCTTTTCAGCGGGAGTGCTGCCCTTTTTATAAGGACCGAGACGATATTTTTTGCCTGTCTGCTCAAAAAGCGCATCGCGCAGCGTAGTCTTGGAAACTTCGCTTTGACGGATGAGTGAAAAGAACAGCTGATCATTGCAATCGATCAGGCAGATATCACCTTGAATAAATGCAGACGAGCCACGCAGTGTACCGGTAAGCGCCGGATTGGTCTTTGCCAGACGCGCCAGCACTTCGCTCCAGTCCTGCATTGGAACAACTGTATTTACCGAATCTACGGCATCGTTTCTCCCGCCGTTTTCCGAATCGTCCTCCATAAACGGCTGAGTCTCCCCCGGCGCCGGCGTCGGCACATCAACTTTTGTATGCTGCCCGCTTTCTGCCGCATGGCTTGTTTTCGCACCTGCAGTTTTGGTGTGCGATTCCTCTTGTCCGCCTTTTATACGAATATTTCCCGTTTTTACAGCGGTTTCAAGCTGTTCAAGGCGCACCAGAAGCGATTCTGCAGTGGAAT
>NZ_DALZQO010000031.1:0-11266 GCF_032017025.1 Hydrogenoanaerobacterium sp. | reverse complement strand
GGAATCGAGCTGCGGGTTACACAAGCGGATAACCGCCATTTCAAGCTCGGTGCGGCGGTTCTGCGAACGGCTCATTTTACCCAGGGTCTCCTGCAATACAGTAAGCCCGTTAAAAATCGCGGACATCTTTATCTGTGCCTGCTGCTCCTTGAGGCGCGCAAGCTCCTCAGGCAGGGCAACAATCAGTTCCTCGGGCTTCGAGGCTGATTTTAGTATCATAAGATTGCGGAAGTGCGAGGTAAGCTCCTCGCAAAGGCGCTCAAGGTCTATGCTTTTGCTGTACAGGTCGTCGATGATGGTGAGCGCCGCGCCGGTATCGTTCTTTGCAATTGCGGCGGTTAACTCAAACAGATGCCCATGCCCCGCCAAACCTGCCGCATCTGCAACCACAGCAGCATCAATCTCTTTGCTGTGCGAAGCACACAGGTCGAGCAGCGAAAGTGCATCGCGCATGCCGCCATCAGCAAGGCGCGCAACCAGCAATGCCGCGTCGTGGCTGAGGCTTAGCCCCTCCTGCGCTGCAACGGCTTCCAGCCTGCCGGCAATCACATCGCTGGCAATGCGCCGAAAATCGAACCGCTGGCAGCGGGAGAGAATTGTTGCGGGGATTTTGTGTACCTCAGTAGTAGCCAAAATAAACAGCACATGCTCGGGCGGCTCCTCCATAATCTTGAGCAGGGCATTGAACGCACCGGTGGAAAGCATGTGCGTCTCGTCGATGATGTAAACGCGTTTTTTGCACATTGTGGGCAAAAAGTACGCTTCCTCCCGCAGCTGCCGGATGTTATCCACACCGTTGTTGCTCGCTGCGTCAATCTCCACCACGTCAAGAATCGAACCGTCGTCCACACCGCGGCAGATGTCGCACTGCCCGCAGGGATTGCCGTCTTCATGGGCACTGTGGCAGTTGACCGCCTTCGCCAAAATCTTAGAGCAGGTAGTTTTACCCGTTCCGCGCGAACCGGTGAACAGATAGGCGTGCGAGGTTTTGCCCGTGGCAATCTCGTTTTTAAGGGTTGTGGTGATATGCTCCTGCCCTACTACGTCATCAAACACAGTGGGACGGTATTTTCGATACAACGCCTGATACATCTGCTCACCTCCATTTTATCTTTTACATGCAAAAATAGACAGGCTGTAGTTGCTCTGTCATGCGGGTAACAGGTTACCTGCGGCGCACAGAAGCTGCCGCTTAATGCTGCTCGGTTCCCCGCCTGACATGGTTCACGGCGCTCTGTCGCACAGGACCCGCATACTCGCATGACAGAACAATTACCTCATCCTGTCTATTCGCGCTTGAAATTATCAAGCCTTATTATTATAACGCAAAAAACAGTCTCCGTCAACCACTATTCTTGACGGAGACCGCAAAGCCAATCAATCATTTGTCTTCATGGCGATCTTTGCCTAGAAAGAAAATAGCAAGGGTACCGGGCCCCGAATGTGCGCCGATGGACGGTGCAACGTAGTTAAATATAAAATTTTTGATCTTATATTTCTTCTTAATTTCATCTGCGCAGAACTGTGCTTCCTCCAAACAATCGCCGTGTGAGATGAATACAACGTCGTTATCAAAGCCCTCCATCTTTGCCTCCATGCGGTTAACCAGGTTGAGCAGCGACTGTTTTCTGCCGCGTACCTTGCCAATGGGTACAAGGCGCCCCTGAGCGTCGACATGCATAACCGGCTTGATACCAAGCATAGTACCGACCACCGCAGTCGCCTTGGATACACGCCCGCCGCGGTACAGGTGGTTTAAATCTTCCACGGTAAAGAAGTGGAGGAAATTCTGCTTGTGCTCTTCCAGCCACGCGGCAACCTCATCGATGGATTTTCCCTCGTTTCTCATCTTCACTGCATAATATACCATAAGGCCCTGCCCTAAGGAAGCGGAAAGCGAGTCAATCACAATGATTTTTGCTTCGGGGTACTGCTCACGTGTCTCTTTTGCACCCATCTCGGCGCTGTTGTAGCTGCCGCTCAGCTCGGAGGAAAACGCAATGTGCAAAACGTCCTTGCCCTCCGACGCAAACTGCTTGAAGGACTTTTCAGCCTGCTCTGGGTTCACCTGCGTGGTGGTGGGCATTTTACCTGCGCGCATCTGCTCGTAGAATTCGTGCTGGTCAATGGTTCTATCATCGGTAAAACGGGTCACACCATCCATGGTATAACCGAGTGCCAGCAGGTTGATGTTGTTTTCATCTACAAAGCTAAACGGCAGGTCAGAGTTGGTGTCTGTGCTGATCACATAATCTCTAACGTTCTCCATAAGAAAAATCCCCCTAACGCCAAGCTCCGCTGAATTTGCAGGAATGCCCCGCCGGCGTGAGCTCTCTAGCCTTTATTATATCGGATATCAGGGCTTATTTCAATGCAAATTTTGTATTCTGTCCATTACTTTTCCAGCTTCAGAATGCCGTCTGCAATATCCTTAAAAATGGGAGCCGCATAGGTACTGCCCGAGTCCATGCCCTGCGCCAGCACCACAATGGTATAGCGGGGCTGCTCCGCGGGGAAAAAGCCTACAAACCACGCCTCGACAATTTCGTTTGTTTTTTCTTCGTCGTAATACTGTCCTGTCTGCGCCGATGCGGTTTTTCCGCCTGCTCCGCCGCTTTCGGGCTTTGCTTTTTTACCGCTTCCCTCTTCCACAACCGATACCATTAAATCATGCACCTTGCGCACCGTTTGCTCTGAGATAATACGGTTGGCGGCATATTCCGGCGCATAGTTCTGCACGCTGGTGCCCGTGGGGTCGGAATAGCCCTCCACCAGCTGCGGTGTAATGAGATACCCGCCGTTTGCAAATACGCTCACCATTCTCGCAAGCTGCACTGGGGTTGCCATCAGCACACCCTGCCCAAATCCGAAGTTCGCCACATCCGCAGGGTTGCGCAGCTCGTCCGGTGAAGGCAGGTTGCCCGCCGCGCTTTCGTATCCTTCCGCCAGCAGGTTGGCTCTGCCAAACCCAAATTTAACGGCGGTATTACGCAAATTCTCTGCCCCTACGCTTTGTGCCAGATGAATAAAATACGGGTTACACGAAACCTCCAGCGCACGCGTCAAATCCACCCAGCCATGCCCTGCGTGGTTGTTACATTTAAATATCTGCCCGTCTATATCAATTTTACCGGTACATTCAAATGCACCCGGCTTAATGCCGTTTTCCAACGCAGCGGCGGTGACCACCAGCTTAAAGCTGGAGCCAACATTAAAGGGGGCAAATGCTTTGTTTACAAAAGGGGTATCCTTTGCTTCAAAGCTGCGCGCAACGTTGTTTGGGTCGAAGGTGGGCAGGCTGACCGAGGCCTTGATGTCGCCGGTTTTGCAGTCCATCACAACCACCGCACCCTTGCTGATATACCGCTTTGCCGCCTGCTCCGCAATCCGCTGAATGCGCTCATCCAGCGTTAGTACCAGCCCTTGCTTTGGCTCTGTAGTGGTATCGATTACCTCAGGGGTTTCGCCGCTCAGTGCACGCCCGGTCGCATCAATGGGGTAGCGCACCTCAATGCGGCCGCCGTTTGCCGTGAGAAAGCCATTGTACGCCTGCTCGATGCCGTATACCCCCTCACCCTCGCGCAGGTGCCCAATGATGTGCACCGCAGGCTGATGCTTGGCATAGCGCAAAGGCACCTGAAACAGATTTACCCCTTTGCCGTAAAATTCATCCGTACTGAGCTGCAGCAGAACCGGCTTTTGATCCTCCAGTGTTTTAAGAAACTGTTCTTTGTCCGGAATCAGCTTTTTCATGGCGGGTACCGACTGCGGGCTTGGCAAAATCGCCGCACGGTACTCCTTTTCGGTGTTCACCAGTGGGGAAAGGTTGCAGTCGTAAATCATGGCACGTGTTTTTGCAACCTCCAGCGTGTAGGTGCTTTGATTTTTTGCCACCTGTGCCATTCCTTCGCCCTCGCTGAGCGAAAATATGCGGTAATACATTCCGCTGAACATCAAAATCATAGCGCAAAATACCGCAATCACACGCTTTTCCATCGCAATCCCCCTGCTAACAGTTTCTGCTGTTAGCATTGGAAAAATTGCGCTTTGTTATGCAAAAAGACTTTTGGGGTAATTAAATGATTCAATGATGGAATAAACGAATTCCCGTAAAGGCCATGGCAATGCCATACTTGTTGCAGGTATCGATGACATGGTCGTCCCGAATGGAGCCGCCTGGCTGTGCAATGTAGCACACTCCGCTACGGTGTGCGCGCTCAATGTTGTCGCCAAACGGAAAAAACGCATCTGAACCCAGCGCAACCCCGGTTAAAGTACCAAGCCATGCGCGCTTTTCCTCGCGGGTGAGCGGCTCGGGCTTTACGGTAAAGAACTGCTGCCACATACCGTCCGCTAACACGTCCATATCATCGTCCGAAATGTAAACATCAATCGTGTTGTCGCGGTCGGGGCGGCGGATATCCGCCTTAAAGGGCAGGTTCATTACCTTTTCATGCTGGCGCAGATACCAGATATCCGCCTTATTGCCCGCAAGCCTGGTGCAGTGGATGCGGCTTTGCTGACCCGCTCCAACGCCGATGACAGCGCCGCCCTTGGCATAGCAAACCGAATTGGACTGGGTGTATTTCAGTGTGATGAGCGCAAGAATCAAATCGCGCCTTGCATCGTCGGGGATGTTCTTGTTCTCGGTGATAACAGTGCCGAGCAGTTCATGATCAATCTTGAGCTCATTCCTGCCCTGCTCAAAGGTAATGCCGAAAACATCCTTGTGCTCAATTGGCGCAGGGACATAGCTTGGGTCGGTTTGAACCACGTTGTAGCTGCCCTTGCGCTTGGTCTTGAGAATTTCCAGCGCCTTATCGGTGTAGCCGGGCGCAATCACACCGTCCGAAACCTCGCGCGCAATCATCGCCGCAGTCTCTTCATCGCAAATGTCGGAAAGCGCAATCCAATCCCCGTAGCTGGACATTCTGTCTGCACCGCGTGCTCTGGCGTATGCACAGGCAAGCGGTGAAAGGTTTAGGTCGTCCACAAAATAGATTTTCTTCTCTACCTCGGTAAGCGGTGTACCAACCGCGGCACCCGCAGGGCTGACATGCTTAAACGAAGCCGCACAGGGCAATCCTGTTGCCTCTTTGAGCTCTTTTACCAGCTGCCAGCTGTTGAATGCATCGAGAAAATTGATGAAGCCCGGCTTACCGCAAAGCACCTCAATGGGCAGCTCACCTTGCTGCATAAAGATGCGAGATGGCTTTTGATTGGGGTTGCAGCCATATTTCAGTTCCAGTTCTTTTGCCATACTATAAGCATCTCCTACTGATTTTTATTGAGAATGCGGGTTTGCACCGCACCTGTTTTCACATGAATAAAACGGGTAAACAGCGAGACTTTGTTGCCTGCATTCAGGCTGTTCCACAGCATATCGGTAAAGCTGCCGATAGCCCCTGTAATTTCAATGGGTATCGGTTCGCCCTCAAACGACGGAATGGGGTTGCCGTCACACTTGTAGGTATGAATAAAGTGCCCCAAACCTGCGCTTGGGTTTTCGTACTCAAAAAAATAGCGCTGCGCACCGGCGGCATTACCGTTTGCACTTTTGAGAATAGAAAGCTTGTAGCCGGTTCCCTCCACCATACCCGAAATACGGGGGGTAAAGTTAGGCGCATCCGGCTCAAACGCACGGGTGCGCAGTGCATCCTCAAAGCTTTTGCCCCGGGCAATAAAGTTGCAGATTGTATCGGTCTGGTCGCCGTTGGTGACAATCGTCTTACCGTTACATACGCGCACCGGGTTGTAAATAATCAGGGACGGATCGGTAAGCTTTGCAGGGTCGAACGCCTGTGTACGAATTCCTTCATCCTGTTGCACAAATATGCGGTTGCGGCTGTTTTCACTGCGTCCCATAATAAAGTAGGCGATTACGGCATGTTCACCGTCACTGCTCCTGCCAAGGATGATACCTCTGCCGGGGTAGCTGTTACCCTCCAGCAAATCTGCTATTCTCTGGGTTTCCATCGCTTGCCTCCTAACACAATATGGCTCTATCATTTTGTACTAAATTATATCATATTTCGGCAAAATCGGCAAAAAAGAAAAACCGGCCAGAGTAAAATTACCCACCGGATTTTTGTCAAATGCAGAAATTCAGCAAATTTCTGACAAGCATACCGCGCCTTTCATCACCGCCTTGCGTTGCCTTGTTTGGCAATGTTTGTTATATCTTTCTCACTGAATTTCCTCTATAATAAAAGTTCAGATGTTTTTATGGAAGGCTCTTTCCCTATTTTTAAATTTTTTGTCAGTTTATTTGCTGATATGCTATAATTTTTTTACTTAGAATGCAATCATTTCTTAATATGGGTGCACTATTGAGGTGTAACCCGGTAAAGTGTGGTGTGACGATTGAACATTGATTTACAGGTGGTTGCTTCGGCAAAGGCGGGAAATGCAGATAGCTTTTCCCTTTTATACGAACAGGTGCAGGATGAGCTCTACAAATACGCGCTCTACACGCTCGGCAATACCCACGACGCAGAGGACGCAGTGGCTGATACCTTTATGGAGGCATTTAAGGGCATAGCAAACCTGCGGGACGATTCGGCGTTTAAGGCGTGGATCTTCCGCATCCTGTCGGTTCGTATGAAAAGAAAGGTTGCCGACATCATCAAACGCAAAAACACGCTCAATATTGAAGATTTCATTAGCGACTTTACCGCAGATACTGACATCGAGCGAGAGACATCGGATAAGGTGATTTTACTGGGAGCTTTGAATAAGCTATCCAACCAGGAAAGAATGATTGTTGTTCTTTCCGCCATTCAGGGTTACACAACAAAAGAGATCTCTGAGATGTTAGGCTGCCCGCATGGCACTGTTAGCTCAAAGCTGCACAGGGCCTTAATTAAGTTGCGCAAAATGATAGAAATGGGGTGAAACTATGGCTGATTTATACGAACAGGACAACAAAAATTTGGAATACCTATCGCAAAGGTTGAAGCAGCTTGACAGCGGCATTATTGTACCCGAATCAGTCAAGGCTTCACAACTGCTTGAGCGAATTACAAGCCCTGAGCCACCGCTTAAAGTGGTGAAAACAGTAAAGTGGCAAAAGCTTGCCGGTGTTGCAGCGGCATTTGTGCTGGTGCTTGGCAGTGTGCTCCATCTAAACCGGCTCGGTTCACTGAACGAATCTGCAAGCCCCCAGTCACCAGCGGCACAGGCGGCTATGGATGCGGCAACACCTATGGAGGGTGAAACCGAGGCATTTTCAGCAGACGCTGCAAGAAATTACAAAGGGTTTTCAGCGCCCGCAGGCGGTTTTGAAGAAATGAGCAGCTATTACGCCAAAGACTATTCACAAATTCGCGTACGGCTGAAATCGGTTCAAACCGAGCCTATGGCGCAACAGAAAGCACCAGCCAAAGACGATAAAAAAACAAACGCGGATACGGGCGCAGAAGTCAATCCCGGTGCCGCCCCCGACACAGGCGGCGGCATGGCGCACGAGGTTTATACCACCAACGCCCAGACACAAGGCATCGACGAAGCGGACATTGTAAAAACCGACGGAGAGTACCTGTATTACCTTTATACCCCCGTAAGTAAAAATAGCGATTCCGATGTGCGCCCGATGGTAAAAATTATTGATGCCAAAAGCCTTGCGGTCGTCTCTTCCATTCAATTCCCCGCCGACGTTTCTGTCAGTGACCTATTTTTGGCGGGCGACAAGCTTGCCGTAATGTATGAGAACCCCAATTTTGACCACATACCTCAATATAAACTTTACGATACGGGTGTAGAACAGCAGGGCACGCGCACCGTTAGCGCCACTGCACTGGCCGTGTACAACGTTGCCAATACCGCAAAACCTGTAAGAGAATACAGCTTTGAGCAGCAGGGCGATTATGTTTCCTCACGCCTGGTTGACAATACCGTATATCTCGTCACACAAAGTGTTGTACCGGCAAATGCGTACATCGACGAAGTAACCGACGATATGCTGATCCCATCGGTGCGCGACACAACGGTCTCCGATAAACTGCGTAAGCTACCCGCGCCAGATATCTGCATCCCCGCAGAACTATTCTCCAACGCCTACACAGTGGTTTCTGCTGTCAGCCTCACCGGTGCCGGCACCAATACCACAAAAGCCGTTCTGGGGGGCGGCAGCACCGTATACATGTCCCCCCACAACCTTTATGTGGCGGGCAGCAGCACCGATGAAGCTACCCTTGAGGAAACCACTACTCTGCTGAAATTTGGAGTGGAAGGCACCAAAATCGAGCTGCTGGCACAGGGCAATGTACCCGGTAGAATCGACGGGCAGTTTGCTTTGGATGAAAGTTCTACAGGCGACCTGCGCATAGCCACCACGCGGCGGTATTATGCCGACCCTATAGCGGCGAAGGCAGAACTGGAAAAGCAAAATGCACAGCACGAAAAAAGAATTGCCGCCAAAGCTGCCTGGTTTGCTGCCTATGACAAAGCAGCGGAGCAAGGCCGCGGCGAGGAATTTAAAAAAGAAAACCCTAAAACCTGGATTCAAGAAAGTTTGGAAGGCGACAGCTCAGTATCCACCCATAAAACCGACCCGCTTAAGAGGGTAACCGACAACAATGTTTACGTGCTTAACCAATATCTCGAACGTATCGGCACGCTTGAAGGGCTGGCGCCCGATGAAACCATCTACTCGGTGCGCTATATCGACGACATCGCCTATATCGTTACCTACAAGCAGGTTGACCCGCTGTTCGCGATTGATCTTTCCGACCCGCAAACCCCCAAGGTGCTCGGTCAGCTCAAAATCCCCGGATTTTCGGAGTATCTGCACCCCATCGATGATGACACCCTACTTGGCTTTGGCTACGATACCGCAACTAAGCCTGACGGTGCTGCAATTACCAAAGGCTTAAAGCTCTCGCTGTTCGATATCAGCAACCCGCAAACCCCCAAAGAAACACAGGTATATCAAATGGGTGATCGCGGCAGCAACTCGGAAGCGCTGTACAACCACAAGGCATTTGTGTATTACGGCAGCAAAGACATTGTGGGCATACCGGTTACGCTCTTTACGGAATATGGAAACAACTCCACAGACGAATGGGCGCGTAACTACAAATTTGCATTTGATGGGCTGTACCTCTTTCAGGTTACGGAAGAAAAAATCGAATATCTCGGTTCCATTTCACAAAGTGGTGATATTACCGATGAAAATCAGTTGTATGACCAAGGCCTGAATGTTCAGCGCGGTGTGTACATTGGTGATACGATATACACCTTTTCACGCAGTAAGGTCACTGCGCATTCGATCTCCGATTTAGAAAAACTTGCAGAGATAAATTTGTAACATTCATCACAAAGACGGAATAGATTACACATCTATTCCGTCTTTTATTGCAACATTCTTACAATTTTTGAGCTGGCTATTATTTTTACTATCTTTTTGTCGAAAAATATTGTATCATAGAAAATGAATTATTATCGGTTAGTGCCGTATTATGTAATGCTTAGGTGATAGAAGGATGGAACTAAATGCTTTTTCTGCGGGTATTGAGCCAGGCGGGCTTACCCTCAGTCATGAAATTAAAATACTGGTGTGTTACCTGCTGCAAAACATTCGGCAGAAGCTTACGCTTTCACAAATCAATGAAGCTCTTTTAAAAAAGGGCCTGGTAAATTATTTCGAATTAGCGGATGCTATGAGCGAACTGCTGGATTCGGGGCACATTGTTATTTGCGCTACCAACAAAAAGGACGAGGAGTGCTATGGGCTTACCGAACTTGGTGTACGCACCGCACGGGAGTTCAGCGACACACTTCCGCTGACAGTACGTGAAAAGGCGCTTATTTCAGCGCAAAATCTGCTGGCAAGGCAGAAAAGTGCAGCTGAGAATATTGTAACAGTGGATAAGGTGAAGGACGGCTATATGGTCAATCTCATCATTTCCGACATTGGTTCTGATTTGATGAATTTGTCGCTGTTTATGCCCACCGAAACCGAGGCGGACGCGGTAAAGCGCCAGTTTATCCGCGACCCGTTGCTGATTTACAAAGGCATGCTGGCTTTGCTCACAGGCGATTTGAAAACAGTCGGCGAGCTGATTCCGTCTGACAATGCCATGTATGACGATTAAAACGGAGGACAGAAGCCACGGTATGAATTACATAGACCAGATCAGAGAATTTATCCCCTTAAATGAACAGGAGAAAAATGACAAGCGCGTTATTCTCGATTATATCGAGCTGTTCCCTCATAACATTCTTACACGTGAGAATGAATTCGCACACATTACCTCCTCAGGGCTGATTTTAAACCCCGCCCTTGATCGTGTGCTTCTCATCCACCACAACATCTACAATGCCTGGGCGTGGACTGGCGGGCATGCTGACGGTGACATCGATTTGCTTGAGATTGCACTGAAAGAGGCGCGCGAAGAGACCGGCCTGCACCATGTACGGCCGCTTACCGAACAGCTGCTGACAGTGGATATTCTGCCTGTATACGGGCATGTAAAGCGCGGCAGCTACGTTTGTTCCCACCAGCACCTCAACGGTGCTTATGTGCTGCTTGCTGATGAGGAAGAGGAACTTGCGATAAAGCCCGATGAGAACAGTGCCGTTCGCTGGTTTGACACCGACCAGCTTGCACAGGTGGTGAGCGAGCCCTATTTTATGGAGATTTATCAGAAGATAATCGATAGAGCGCGAGCTTTATAATAGAAAAAGAGCTGCCGTATGATGAACCGCTCCATGGAAAATAGACAGTAAAAAAGAAAGACCAATCGTAGAATATCTAAAGATTACGCCGTCTGGCTCCGTTTTTAAAATGGAGTCAGGCGGTATTTTAGTTGGTAGCGCTCAAAATTGTAGAAATAGATATAATCATCAATCAGTTGCTGAGCCTGCTCAAAGGACTGGATTTTCTGCCGAGAAATGCACTCTGTTTTGAGCATGGAGAAGAAATTCTCAGCCATAGCATTGTCATAAGGATTTCCCCGTCTTGACATAGAGGGTGTAATGCCATATTCTTTAGTAAGGGTAAAGTATGCTTGTGATGTATATTGAAACCCTTGGTCGCTGTGGAGATGCAACTCCCCGGCGACCGCTTCTTTTTGCACAGCAGCCCGAACTGTGTCCAGTACCAGGCTAACGGTTTGCTGCCGGCTGGTCTTGTAGGAAACAATGCTGTTGTCAAAGAGGTCACGAATGGCGGACAGATAGAGAAAGCCTTGTGCTGTAGGGATATAAGAAATATCAGTCGCCCATTTCTTGTTGGGTTGCTCTGTTTTAAAGTTACGGTTCAGAA
>NZ_DALZQO010000030.1:32602-34465 GCF_032017025.1 Hydrogenoanaerobacterium sp. | reverse complement strand
ATTTGTGCATTAGGCGGCAAGACGCCTAACGCACCTGCTAAAGCAGAGCGCAAAAGGAGCAGACCGCTGTCTGCTCCTTTGAGACTATATTCCGATAAGCTTCATACGATTCCCGCTTACCCGCCTAATTGCACTTCGAGTACCCGCAGGAGCGGCAGGATACGCAGCCGCCCTCGTGCTCCATCTCCGCGCCACATTCCGGGCAGAGTTTTGCAAGCTTTTGGTAGCGTTCGGTATCCAGTTCCACCTGCTTGCTAATCTGCTCGGTTGGAATAACCCGACTCGCACCGGTATCCTGCATGGTCTTTTGGAAATCCGCTACCTTGCGAATGATTCTCGACATTGCATCGGGGCAGGAGGTGCATTTCATACCCGCCTGGCGGATGGTAGAGGGGCAGCGAATACCCTTAAGCTGATCAATTACCTCATCCACACTCACACCCGAACGCAAAGCAACCGACACTAGGCGCGCTGTCGCCTCCGACTGAGACGGGCATCCCCCCGCCTTACCGGTATTGGTAAATACCTCACAAATACCATTCTCATCGTAGTTGACGGTGACATACAGGTTGCCGCAGCCAATCTTCATGCGCTCGGTCATGCCGCTCACCGCCTCGGGGCGGGGGCGCGGTGTAATGTTGGTACGATAGGTTCCGGCTTCGGCATTGTCCTCTTTTTTTACCGAACCAATGTTGAGCACCTGGCTGTCACGGCTACCATCTCGGTAGATGGTAACGCCCTTGCAGTCAAGTTTATAGGCCTGAATATAAGCCTCGCGTACATCCTCGTGAGATGCGTCGTGCGTAAAGTTAACTGTTTTAGACACCGCGTTATCGGTATGACGCTGGAACGCAGCTTGCATTTTGACATGGTGCAGCGGGCTGATGTCATGCGAGCACACAAACACGCGTTTGATGTCCTCCGGAATTTCATCGATGTGCTGCAGTGTACCCTGCTCAATAATCTTTCTCATCAGCTCATCCGAGTAGATACCGCGCTCCACCAGAACCTCTTTGAGGATAGGGTTGGTCTCAATCATCTCGGTGTTATCCATAACATTACGGATATACGCGAATGCAAAAACCGGCTCTACGCCAGAGGAGCAGCCCGCCAGAATTGACAGGGTACCGGTGGGGGCAATGGTGGTTATCGTGGCGTTGCGCAAAGGTTCATTCTGTGCAAATACGCTTTCGGCGAAGAGAGGAAAGCTGCCGCGTGTTTTTGCAAGTGCATGGCTTGCCATTCTGCCGGTGTCGTTGATGAAACCCATCACCTTTTCAGCAAGTGACACCGAATCATCCGAGCCATAGGGAACGCCCATTTTGAGCAGCATATCTGCCCAACCCATTACGCCGAGGCCAATTTTACGGGTGGCTTTGGTGGTTTGGTCGATAAGTTCTAACGGATATTTGTTGACATCGATGACGTTATCAAGAAAATGTACCGCTGTTTTCACAATGCGCTCCAGTTTTTTGTAGTCGACATCGTAGCTACCATCCTTGTCCTTTTTCAGCACAGAAAGGAGGTTAATCGAACCAAGATTGCATGACTCATAGGGCAGCAAAGGTTGCTCTCCGCATGGGTTGGTGCTCTCAATCTCACCCTGTGAAGGCACGACATTGTCACGATTGAGCCGGTCTAAAAAGATGATGCCCGGCTCGCCGTTTCTCCAAGCACTGTCTACAATTTTATCGAATACTTCTTTTGCATTGAGCTTGCCAACCTCCGCCTTTGTTTTCGGGTCACAAAGGGCGTAATCCTCACCGTTTAAGGCGGCATTCATAAATTTTTCGGTAACTCCCACTGAGATATTAAAGTTGGTGATATCTGCGTTGTCTTTTTTACAATCAATAAACTGCAAAA
>NZ_DALZQO010000030.1:21376-32592 GCF_032017025.1 Hydrogenoanaerobacterium sp. | reverse complement strand
ACTGCAAAATATCAGGATGATCCACGCGCAGAATACCCATATTGGCACCCCTGCGAGTGCCGCCTTGCTTTACTGCCTCGGTTGCCATATTAAATACGCGCATAAAGCTGACTGGGCCGGACGCTACACCGCCGGTGGTTTTTACCGTGCTGCCCGATGCGCGCAGACGTGAAAAAGAAAAACCGGTGCCTCCGCCCGATTTGTGAATCAGCGCGGCCTGTTTGATTGCCTCAAAAATTTCCTCCATGCTGTCCCCTACAGGAAGAACAAAGCATGCAGAAAGCTGGCCGAGGGGCCTGCCTGCGTTCATTAAAGTTGGGGAATTCGGCAAAAACTCCAACTCTTCCATCATGCTGCGAAACTCTTTTGTGGTTTGCTTTACATCTGCCTTAGGGTCAAAGTGCAAATCTGCTTCGGCAATGGCGCTTGCTACACGGTCAAACAGCCCTTCTACGGTCTCAATCAACTTACCCTGCTCATCCTTGGCAAGATAGCGTTTTTCCAGCACAGTTAAGCCGTTTTTACTAATTTTCATTGTCCGCACCTCTATATCTATATATTCAATAAATTCAAACTACTACATATTGTATCACTTAAGAAAAAAAAGTGCAATATCCATTTTCATTTTAAAAATAGATATTGCACCTTTGTATTTGTCTATCTTGATGAAGCTAACTGATAACAAATTTTTTCCTGCTTGAAACGTTGCAGGTGTTTTTCATCAATTCCGCTATCTGTAATAAGCAGATCAATCTCTTTTAGGTCGCAGATTTTAGCGAACACAGCCTTACCGAATTTTGTATGGTCGGCTACCAGATATATTTGATCTCCTGCCCCCACAATCATTTTCTTTACAATTGCCTGTATAAAGTCAGAGCTGGAAACTCCAAAGTCCAAATCAATCGCATCTACCGATAAAATTGCTTTGTCCACGTGGATATTGCGAATAAATTCTACCGTAAGGCCACCTGTAAGTAAATTATCCCCCTCTTTTTTGACACCGCCTGTCACGATCAAACTGGTGGAATGGTGAAAGGGTATGGTATTTGCAATGCATAAATCGTAAGTCACAACGGTGAGATTATGATGCCCCGTTAAGCATTTTGCTATCTGGTAAGTAGTCGAGCCGGAATCCAGAAAAACGCTGTCTCCATCTTTAATCAAGGCTGAAACATGCTGTGCTATCGCTTTTTCGTCGTCAGACTGCACGTTCAGTTTGGCTGAATAAGCCGGTTCTGCAATTGTTTTTGCACTGGACAAAATTGCGCCACCATGTGTACGCTCAATTAAACCCTCTTCGTCCAGCTCTGAAAGGTCGCGGCGGATGGTAGCCTCAGATACAGAAAATGATACCGACAACTCCTTAATCTGTGCGCTGCCATTATCTTTAATGTACTCTAGAATTCGTTTTTTCCTTTCAGCCGGAATCACAAGAAATTGGGGGTTTGTCATGGAAAACATAGTATACCTCCAAGCAGTCAATGTTCACTCTTAAATGTCAGTGTGTTTGTGATGTATTTCGCCATTTTGGCAGTTGCCCCGCAAAGGGCGGGCAAAAGGCATTGAAATAAGATACAATAGCCGTAATACGGTTATTATATCCTTTGTACAAAATAAATTCAATAAAATGATGAACTATTTACCAAATATGATACATATATTGTAGAGAATTGTATTATTTTGTCGCTTTGAGAAGGTCTACTTCGCCATGTCGGCAGGCTTTTGCAGTACAATGACCCGATATTTTACAAAAAACAAGGCTAAGATACACAGCAGTAACAGCATAAACAAAATTGCAAGGATAACACGCAGCAGCTGGCTAAACAAAAGTGAAATAGACATGCCTGAAAAACCGCACACAAAAATTAGTTTAAGGGAAGCCAGCAGCCACAAGCGCAGGCGCACCACTGCAAGAGATTGCCCCTGTGACAGCCCCTGGCGAGTTATGTGCAGCTGAGGTAAGCTGCGCATACTGCACAGCAGCAGATAAATTACCGCGGCAAAAACAAGCGATACGCCAGTTACCGCCTTGTTATCCGTCATCCACCGCGTATTCCACATAGCAATTGAGAAAATCAGCCATACCAGATAAATGCATAGAGCCGCCATTTCCCTTCGCCTGATTCCATTCTTTTTACGTCTCACGCCGCTACACCTCCGCAGCACTATGATGTCAAGTTATATCTATAAAACTATTATATAGTTCACAGAATAAAGTTGCAACCTGTATTCTACATAAGGCATGGAAACAGAAAAAAATACAGGTGAGGGTCTGCTTAGGGCCCCCACCTGCTGATTATTTTTGTTTTCTTTTTTTCGCCAAAAGCTGCTTAATCTTTTCATGCGGGTCAATAATGGTGCTGACCGATACATCATGATTGATTGCGGCAACAAAATAGGCAATGTATTTCGATACATCTACCTCGTGGAACCACTCACGCTGGAGCAGTTCTTCTGTGCGGTAGGTAAGGTTGGTGCCGAATACGCCTGCAATAATCCCCTGCTCATAAGCCTTATCAAACGCTTCCAGCCCGTTTGTAAAAATTGCGTAGGTGGCATAACCAAAAATGCGATTTGCTTTATGCTTTTTTAACTCATAAGCGATATCCAGCATGGACTCGCCCGATGAAATAATATCATCCGCGATAAAAACATCTTTGCCTTCAACCGAAGTGCCCAAGTATTCGTGCGCTACAATCGGGTTGCGCCCGTTTACTATACGGGAGTAATCACGGCGCTTGTAGAACATGCCGAG
The DNA here is from genome assembly GCF_032017025.1 of Hydrogenoanaerobacterium sp. NCBI lineage: Bacteria > Bacillati > Bacillota > Clostridia > Eubacteriales > Oscillospiraceae > Hydrogenoanaerobacterium > Hydrogenoanaerobacterium sp. The sequence goes on along the minus strand of NZ_DALZQO010000030.1, from coordinate 29,837 downwards.
GTCTACCCCCAAAACTGAGGCATAGTACATATTACGGCTCATAGCGCCTTCATCTGGGCTAACGACCATAAAGTGATCACGGTCAAAGTTGAGATCCTTTACCTCACGCAGAAGCGCTTTGAGCACCTGATAGCTTGGCATCACGTTATCGAAGCCCATCAGCGGGGTTGCATTCTGTACGCGGGGATCGTGGGCATCAAATGTAATGATATTGGAGACGCCCATATTCTGAAGCTCCTGCAGCGCTACGGCGCAATCAAGTGATTCACGGTAGCTGCGGCGATGTTGCCTGCTGCCGTAGAGTAAAGGCATAATTACATTAACTCGATGTGCTTTACCGCTTGCTGCCTGAATCAGACGCTTTAAATCCTGAAAATGATCATCGGGTGACATCAAATTTTGTCTCCCAAACATATTGTATTTGCAGCTGTAATTTCCCACGTCTACCAGAAAGAACAGATCATCGCCTCGAATCGTAGACTTGATAATACCCTTGCCGTCACCGGAAGAAAAACGCGGGCACTCACTGTCTACAATAAATGTATCGCGTGCCATCGCGCCGCCTTGCGCCCATCTAATAAGATGAGCATCTATTTTTTGACTTAGTTCGCGAGCGCTTTCTGTAGCAACAATGCCAAGCGGCGCTACCCGATTCTCTGAAGTAAAAATATCCTGTGCCTCAAGCTGTTCGGTCATTTACAACACTCCTTCGCTACAATTCTATCCTATCTTCCCCCAAAAATCAACCAAACACGACTAGATTATACAGGATTATAGAATTGCCTAAAAAAGTTCGCAGCGATGAGCAAAACTTGACCGAAATCAACAGGGCTATAGCGGTTGGATTAAACTTCATCGTGCAGCAACAAACCGTAATAACCACTAATTTAACCGATGGCTATTACTATTTTACAAAGCTCCATCTCGTTCTTTATCTTTTTTTCGACTGAATTGTATTTTTTGCTGTATCTGCAGGTTATATTAGTTGTGGGGAAGTGATTTTGCATGGATATACTGCAATTCCAAAGCTTACAGCTAGCGCCACCTTGTTTAAATTCCGATTTGCAAATGTCTATAAAATGAAAGAAGTCGAACAGGTTTTCCGTTCGACTTCTTTATGCAAATTGTCTTGAATTTGCAATGCAAAAAAGATTTTTATTTTTCATCTTTCGCACTGCCAAAGTCTTGTGTAGTCGTTCCAGCGGTTGGGCGAAGCCATCGACCGCTTACCTCTATGGGGGGTGACAGGAGGTTTTTAGAGGCGAAGGCGGAGAAAACCGACGTCAAGAGGGGGCTAAGCCCCTTATTAAAAAATTCCGTCTAAGCGAATGCTTAAACGGAATTTTTGGCGTGCCTGGAGGGACTCGAACCCCCGACCTACTGGTTCGTAGCCAGTCACTCTATCCAACTGAGCTACAGGCACATACTGTTTCTGACAGCTTTATTATATTACCATATCTTATATCAAAAGTCAACACCTATCAAAGAAAAAATTGAACTTACGTTGTTATAAAGAAGGGCTCTGCCACAAGTGACAGAGCCCTCAACAATATCCAAGCTATAAATTAAGCGTTAACTTTGATAACAACGCCCGAACCTACGGTACGACCACCCTCACGGATAGCGAAACGCAGACCCTCTTCGATAGCGATCGGAGTGATCAGCTCAACATCCATCTCGATGTTGTCGCCAGGCATGCACATTTCAACGCCCTGATCCAGAGCAACTACACCAGTAACGTCAGTGGTTCTGAAGTAGAACTGAGGTCTGTAGTTGTTGAAGAACGGAGTATGACGGCCGCCCTCTTCCTTTTTCAGGATGTAAACCTGACCACGGAATTTGGTGTGGGGCTGAATGGAGTTGGGTTTGCAGAGAACCTGTCCACGCTGAATGTCAGTTCTCTGAACACCACGAAGCAGTGCACCGATGTTGTCGCCAGCCTCAGCGTAATCGAGGAGTTTACGGAACATCTCGATACCTGTAACTACAGACTTCATCTTCTCGTCCGCAAGACCAACGATCTCAATCTCATCCGCAATTTTAATACGGCCACGCTCAACTCTACCGGTTGCAACAGTACCACGACCGGTAATGGTGAATACGTCCTCAACAGGCATCAAGAAAGGCAGGTCAGCTTTTCTCTCAGGAGTGGGGATGAAGCTATCAACAGCAGCCATCAGCTCAAGGATAGGAGCGTAAGCAGCGTTTGAAATATCATCGGGAGCTTCCAGAGCCTTCAGTGCAGAACCTTTGATGATAGGTGTGTCATCGCCGGGGAACTCGTAAGCAGAAAGCAGCTCACGGATTTCCATCTCAACGAGCTCAAGCAGCTCAGGATCGTCTACCTGATCCGCTTTGTTCATGAATACTACGATGTAAGGAACGCCAACCTGACGGGAGAGCAGAATGTGCTCACGGGTCTGAGGCATCGGACCATCAGCAGCAGAAACAACGAGGATAGCGCCGTCCATCTGAGCAGCACCGGTGATCATGTTTTTAACGTAGTCAGCATGTCCCGGGCAGTCAACGTGAGCGTAGTGACGGTTGTCAGTTTCGTACTCAACGTGAGAGGTGTTGATTGTAATGCCGCGCTCTCTCTCTTCAGGCGCCTTATCAATCATGTCATAAGCTTCAAAATGAGCCTGACCTTTCATTGCCAGAGTCTTTGTGATAGCAGCAGTCAGAGTAGTTTTACCGTGGTCAACGTGACCGATAGTACCAATGTTAATATGGGGTTTGGTACGTTCGAATTTTGCCTTAGCCATTAGTATTTCCTCCTTAAATTTGGATTTATTTTATTTGTAAGCTACAAGTTTCATTGTAGCAATGATACTTTGAAAATTCAAGTATCTGAGCGTAAAATTAGTCTTTTTTCGCTCTAGCAGACATAATGCTCTCTGCGATGCTTTTCGGAACTTCGATGTAATGCGAAGGCTCCATGGCATACTGGCCACGACCCTGCGTTTTGGAACGAAGATCGGTAGCGTAACCAAACATCTCAGACAGAGGAACAAATGCATCAATCTGCTGTGCACCGTTTCTTGCAATCATACCCTGAATCTGACCACGGCGGCTGTTGAGGTCACCGATAACATCACCCATGTAATCCTCAGGAACCGTTGCCGATACCTTCATGATAGGCTCAAGGATGACGGGATCTGCTTTTCTCATACCATTTTTAAACGCCATAGAACCGGCGATCTTAAATGCCATCTCAGAGGAGTCAACCTCATGGTAAGATCCATCATACAGAGTTACAATAACGTCAACAACAGGATAACCGGCGAGAACGCCTGCCTGCATTGCACCCTGGATACCCTGGTCGATAGGAGCGATATACTCTTTCGGAATACTACCGCCAACGATAGCATTTTTGAATTCGTAACCCTTACCGGACTCATTGGGCTCCATTTTAATTTTACAATGGCCGTACTGACCTTTACCGCCGGACTGTCTGGCGTATTTTTCATCTACGTCAACCAGCTTACGGATGGTCTCTTTGTAAGCAACCTGAGGTTTACCTACGTTAGCCTCTACCTTAAACTCACGGAGCAGACGGTCAACGATGATCTCAAGGTGAAGCTCACCCATACCAGCGATGATGGTTTGCCCTGTTTCCTGATCGGTGTAGGTTCTAAAGGTAGGATCCTCTTCGGCAAGCTTCGAAAGACCAATACCCATTTTTTCCTGACCTGCTTTGGTCTTAGGCTCAATCGCAACACGAATTACAGGCTCTGGGAACTCCATAGACTCGAGGATAATCGGGCGTTTGGGGTCGCAGAGGGTATCACCGGTTGTGGTGTTTTTAAGACCAACCGCAGCAGCGATATCGCCCGAATAAACGGTTTCGATGTCCTGTCTGTGGTTTGCATGCATCTGCAAGATACGGCCCATTCTCTCGGTATTGTCTTTTACAGAGTTGTAAACGGTAGAGCCCGCGTTAACGGAACCGGAGTATACTCTAAAGAAGCACAGCTTACCAACAAACGGGTCGGTTGCAATCTTAAATGCAAGTGCAGAAAACGGCTCACTGTCTGAAGAAGGTCTGGTTTCCTCTTCCTCAGTATTTGGGTTTACACCTTTGATATCAGCGATATCGACAGGTGCCGGCATAAAGTCGATTACTGCATCCAGCAGGGGCTGTACGCCCTTGTTTTTGTAAGAAGTACCGCAACAAACGGGAACCATGGTATTGGCGATGGTAGATCTGCGAATCGCAGCCTTAATCTCGTCAATCGTCAGTTCTTCGCCCTCAAGGTATTTCTCCATCAGCGCTTCATCGGTTTCCGCAACATGCTCTAAAAGATTATTGCGGTACTCCTGCGCTTTTTCTAACATATCCTCGGGAATTTCTTCCTCGCGAATATCTTTGCCCAAATCGTCGTAGTATACTTCCGCTTTCATCTTAATGAGGTCAATTATGCCTCTAAAGAAAGTTTCAGAGCCGATTGGCAGCTGAATTGGAACAGCGTTACATTTTAAACGGTCATGCATCATGTCTACAACTCTGTAAAAGTCTGCACCCATGATATCCATTTTGTTTACGTAAGCCATTCTAGGAACATGATACTTATCAGCTTGTCTCCAAACTGTTTCCGACTGAGGCTCAACGCCACCCTTTGCACAGAAAACGGTTACAGAACCGTCGAGCACGCGAAGCGAACGCTCAACCTCAACTGTAAAGTCAACGTGGCCCGGGGTGTCGATGATATTAATTCTATGGCCTCTCCAATAGCAAGTGGTAGCAGCGGAAGTAATGGTGATACCTCTCTCCTGCTCCTGCGCCATCCAGTCCATTGTAGCTGAACCGTCGTGAGTCTCACCGATTTTATGGTTCTTACCGGTGTAATACAAAATACGCTCGGATGTGGTAGTTTTACCAGCGTCAATGTGGGCCATTATGCCTATGTTACGAGTGAGCTCAAGTGAAACGTCTCTCGGCATATTGTCCTCCTTAAATAAATACGAAAATATCTCGCGCTATTTGCCTGTTACGCTGCGCGGGCGAACTGCTTCGCACCGCACCCGTAACCATGTGTAAACGAATTACCATCTGTAATGTGCAAAAGCTTTGTTAGCCTCTGCCATTTTATGAGTGTCTTCACGTTTTTTGAACGCTCCGCCCTGTCCGTTAATGGCATCCATCAATTCACCGGCAAGTCTTTCCCTCATGGTTCTTTCCGAACGGTTTCTGGAATAAGTGGTAATCCAGCGCAAACCCAAAGTCTGCTTTCTGTCAGGTCTTACTTCCATAGGAACCTGGTAGGTAGCACCACCAACACGGCGGGCTTTAACCTCTAACAGAGGCATTACGCTCTCCATTGCTTCTTCGAAAACCTCTAAAGGATCTCTGCCTGTTTTCTCCTTGATGATATCGAATGCGCCGTAGACAATCTTCTGCGACACACCTTTTTTACCATCATACATAACGTTGTTGATTAAACGAGTAACCAACTTGGAATTGTACAGCGGATCTGGCAAAACATCACGTTTTGCTATACGACCTCTTCTTGGCACTTCGCTTCCCTCCTTCACATAATGAATTCATCGGTACTCGAAAGTGACAAAACTCCCGTTTGTGCCAATGCAGAGACATTTATAATATATATAAACATACTGCACCAGCAGTTGCTATTATTAGCAAAAGTTAGGGGTTTTATTACTTCGATGCACCAGCCTTTGGACGTTTTGCACCGTATTTGGATCTAGACTGCATTCTCTTCGCAACGCCTTGAGCATCGAGAGTACCACGGATGATGTGGTAACGAACACCGGGAAGGTCCTTAACACGTCCACCACGGATCAGCACAACGCTATGCTCTTGCAGGTTGTGACCGATACCGGGAATATAAGCTGTTGCTTCGATTCCGTTTGTAAGTCTTACCCTTGCAACTTTTCTAAGCGCGGAGTTCGGTTTTTTCGGTGTAGATGTTCTGATTGCAGTACACACACCTCTTTTTTGAGGAGAGTTCTGTTCGATTGCAACTCTTTTCTTGGAGTTCCATCCCTTCAAGAGAGCAGGAGCAGTGGAATTCTTCTCAACAACCTCTCTGCCTTTGCGGACTAATTGGTTAAAGGTTGGCATATTGCACCTCCTTGCAAAAAAATATTTATATTAGAAGCATGAGCCAAAGCGCACGCTCTTAATAACAAAATGGAAAGGGGCCGTCTTGCCGGCCCCTTTTTAAGGTATACTCAGGCCTTACCAATTAAATATTTTATCATTCAACGGTCAACATTGTCAAGAGTTATTCTGCACTTCAGCAAAATTTTTGAACAATATTCTGTTTAAGCCTATGAATTACCATTTGTTTTATTGTGCTACGCCCACAGCATTGTTCACAAGTTCTGCAACAGAGCTGTTTTGTGCCGTCGCAGGAACCACGTCAACATTGGTGTAGCAGTTCATACCGGTGCCGCAAGGCAGCAGCTTACCGATGATGACGTTCTCTTTAAGGCCAAGCAGAGGATCGACCTTGCCTTTGATTGCAGCCTCGGTGAGCACTCTTGTGGTCTCCTGGAAGGATGCTGCAGACAAGAAGCTGTCGGTTGCCAGAGAAGCCTTGGTAATACCCATCAGCACTGCAGAGCAAGTAGCCGCGGTTAGCCCCTCTTCACCCGCTGCGATACGTTCACGAATCGCTTTGTTTTCTGCAACAAACTCGCCTTTATCCACCAGAGAACCGGTGAGCATATTGGTGCTGCCCGGCTCTTCCACGCGAACCTTCTTCATCATCTGGCGAACGATAACCTCGATATGCTTATCGTTGATATCAACACCCTGCAGGCGGTAAACGCGCTGTACCTCTTGAATAAGGTAATCCTGCACCGCAAGATAGCCTTTGATTGCGAGTACATCATGCGGGTTGACCGAACCCTCGGTAATCATATCGCCTGCTTCAATGATGTCGCCCTCGTGCACTCTGAGTCTGGAGCCGTAAGGAATCATATAGGCTTCTTCCTCAACGGCATCTTTACTAAACACAACCACATGGTTGTTGCGTTTAATCTCCTGCATTCTGACTTCACCACTGGTTTTGCTGATGATCGCCTGCGATTTTGGCTTTCTTGCCTCAAACAGCTCTTCAACACGCGGAAGACCTTGTGTGATATCGTCAGCCGACGCAATACCGCCCGTATGGAAAGTACGCATGGTAAGCTGTGTGCCCGGCTCACCGATGGACTGCGCCGCAATAACACCGACTGCCTCGCCCACTGCAACCACCTTGCCGTTTGCAAGGTTATCACCGTAGCATCTTGCACAGACGCCGTGTTTGCAATCGCAGTTCAGCACGGTACGAATCGTAAGATGAGTAATGCCCGCGTCGATAACCTTCTTCGCATCAGCCTCATTCATCATCTTATCTTTGGATACGAGCAGTTCACCCGTTGCCGGGTCCATAACATCATCAACCGCGTAACGGCCCATCAGACGCTCGCTCATCGGCTCAATCATCTCGGTACCGTCCTTGATGTCACAGACCACGATACCCTCACGGGTGCCGCAATCCTCCTGACGGATAATAACATCCTGTGAAACGTCAACCAGACGTCTGGTAAGGTAACCGGAGTCAGCCGTACGCAGTGCGGTATCGGCAAGACCTTTACGTGCACCACGAGAGGAGATAAAGTATTCCAAAATATTAAGACCTTCACGATAGTTCGCACGGATAGGAATCTCGATTGCCTTACCGGAGGTGTTTGCAATAAGTCCGCGCATGCCCGCGAGCTGACGAATCTGATTCATACTACCACGCGCACCGGAGTCTGCCATCATAAAGATGGGGTTGTATCGATCAAGGTTGTCTTTCAGTGCGTTTGCAACGCTCTCAGCGGTTTCATTCCATGTTTTAATAATCAGCGCATAACGCTCATCGTTGGAAATAAGGCCGCGTTTATACTGCTTGATGATCTTGAGGATTTTTTCATCCGCTTGATCAAGCATTTCTTTTTTCTGCGGAGGTATCACCGCATCCACTACTGCGACCGTGATGGCGCTCTTAGTAGAATATTTGTAGCCCTGTGCCTTGATCTTGTCCAGCACCTCTGCGGTGAGCGCAGTGCCATGAACCCTAATGCAGCGGTCGATAATATCGCCAAGCTGCTTTTTACCGGCAAGGAACTCGATCTCGAGCCGAAACAGGTTCTCGGGCTTGCTTCTGTCCACATAGCCCAAATCCTGCGGAATCGGCTGGTTGAAAATAACACGACCGACCGTGCAGTCTACCAGTTGTGTTAACGTTTTGCCCCCAACTTCTTTGCTCATTCTAATCTTAACAGGCGCATGCAGACCAACCACACCCTCCTGATAAGCCATCAGTGCCTCGTTGACGTCACGGAACACCTTTCCGGTGCCAATCTCTCCGTCTTTTACGAGCGTGAGGTAGTACGAACCCAGCACCATATCCTGTGTGGGAACCGCAACCGGACGACCGTCAGAAGGCTTGAGCAGGTTGTTTGC
>NZ_DALZQO010000030.1:0-21366 GCF_032017025.1 Hydrogenoanaerobacterium sp. | reverse complement strand
TGTTTGCAGCAAGCATAAGGAAACGTGCCTCAGCCTGCGCCTCTGCGGACAGAGGAACGTGAACAGCCATCTGGTCACCGTCAAAGTCCGCGTTGTATGCGGTACAAACCAGTGGATGAAGCTTGAGTGCGCGGCCCTCGACAAGAATAGGCTCGAACGCCTGAATGCCAAGTCTATGCAGGGTCGGCGCACGGTTGAGGAGGACAGGGTGATCCTTGATTACGATATCAAGAGCATCCCATACCTCGCTTCTTGCACGCTCCACCATTTTTCTGGCGTTTTTGATGTTGGTCGCAGCGCCGGTATCTACCAGACGCTTCATAACAAACGGCTTAAACAGCTCAAGTGCCATCTCTTTGGGCAGACCGCACTGGTACATCTTCAGCTCGGGACCAACGACGATAACCGAACGTCCGGAGTAGTCAACACGTTTACCGAGCAGGTTCTGACGAAAACGTCCCTGTTTACCCTTGAGCATATCGGAAAGCGATTTCAGCGGGCGGTTGTTCGGGCCGGTAACCGGTCTGCCGCGTCTGCCATTATCGATCAGTGCGTCAACCGCCTCTTGCAGCATACGCTTCTCGTTGCGCACAATGATATCGGGCGCACCGAGCTCCAACAGCCTTTTTAGACGGTTGTTGCGGTTGATGACACGGCGGTACAGGTCGTTGAGGTCAGAGGTCGCAAAACGACCGCCGTCCAGCTGTACCATCGGGCGGATGTCCGGCGGGATTACGGGAACCACGTCCAGGATCATCCACTCCGGCTTGTTGCCGCTCTTTTTGAACGCCTCGACTACCTCGAGACGTTTGAGAATACGAATTTTTTTCTGACCGGATGCTGCATCCAGCTCCTCACGAAGCTCCTCATACAGGGTGTCGAGGTTGATGGAGCGAAGCAGGTCTTTGACCGCTTCGGCACCAATACCTGCAACAAATTCATCTTCATATTTTTCACGCATGTCTCTGTACTCTTTTTCAGAAAGCAGCTGCTTATTCTCAAGCGGAGTAGAGCCATGGTCAATGACAATGTACGATGCAAAGTACAGCACTTTCTCCAGCAGACGGGGGGAAAGATCAAGCAGCAGACCCATTCTGGATGGGATACCCTTGAAATACCAGATGTGTGACACAGGAGCAGCAAGCTCAATGTGTCCCATTCTTTCACGTCTGACCTTGGAGCGTGTTACCTCAACGCCGCAACGGTCACAGATTTTACCTTTATAGCGCAAACGTTTGTATTTACCGCAATTACACTCCCAGTCCTTTTGCGGACCAAAAATGCGTTCACAGAAAAGGCCGTCACGCTCTGGCTTTAGTGTACGATAGTTGATCGTTTCCGGCTTCTCGACTGCACCGTAAGACCATTCTCTGATCTGCTCCGGTGAGGCAAGACCGATCTTAATTGACTCGAATACATTAAATTCCAATTACGACCCCTTCTTCCCTTATAATTTATCGTCAAACAAGTCATCATCATCCAGGTTAAACGCTACGTCAGCGTCAAAAATTGACTCTGTCTCGTCAACTTCAACATCCTCTGTCTGATAATTCTCGCCTATCTCTTCCTCATCCTTGATGTATTCCAGATCCATCGCGGAGTCGTCACCAATCCTCGGCAGCCCAACATCGTCATCGTCGTCAAAGGTTTGCTTCAGATCAATTTCCTGGTCGTTCTTGTCAAGCACCTTGATATCCAAACCAAGGGACTGAATCTCCTTGATCAAAACCTTGAAGGATTCAGGGATGCCGGACTTCGGAATGTTGTGACCCTTCACAATCGCCTCAAACGCCTTGACACGTCCCACAACGTCATCCGACTTAACGGTCAGAATCTCTTGCAGGGTGTAAGCAGCGCCGTAAGCCTCAAGTGCCCAAACCTCCATCTCACCAAAACGCTGGCCGCCGAACTGGGCTTTACCACCCAGAGGCTGCTGGGTAACCAGCGAGTATGGGCCGGTGGAACGGGCATGGATCTTATCATCAACCAAGTGATGGAGCTTGAGGTAGTACATATAGCCAACGGTAACCGGGCTGTCGAACTTCTCGCCTGTTCTGCCGTCGTACAGTGTAATTTTACCGTCTTCGGGCAGGTTCGCCATTTTAAACAGCTCACGGATATCTTCCTCGTGTGCGCCGTCGAAGACAGGGGTTGCGACCTTCCAGCCCAGAGCTGCCGCCGCACGGCCGAGGTTTACCTCAAGCACCTGTCCGATGTTCATACGCGAAGGTACGCCCAGAGGGTTCAGTACAATATCAAGCGGTGTACCATCCGGCAGGAACGGCATATCTTCCTGCGGGAGAATGCGCGAAACAACACCCTTGTTGCCGTGACGGCCCGCCATCTTATCTCCCACAGAGATTTTACGCTTCTGTGCGATGTAGCAGCGAACAACCATATTGACACCCGGAGACAGCTCGTCGCAATTCTCGCGGGTAAATACTTTGATATCTACGATAGTACCATATTCACCATGCGGTACACGCAGGGAGGTGTCTCTGACCTCTCTCGCCTTCTCACCGAAGATCGCGCGGAGCAGGCGCTCCTCAGCAGTCAGCTCGGTTTCGCCCTTCGGTGTAACCTTGCCAACCAGAATATCTCCGGCTCTGACCTCGGCACCAATGCGGATGATACCGCGCTCGTCAAGCTCACGCAGTGCATCGTCGGCAACGTTGGGAATGTCGCGGGTAATTTCCTCGGGGCCGAGCTTGGTGTCGCGCGCTTCAACCTCATACTCCTCCATATGGATAGAGGTGTATACATCGTCGCGAACGATCTTCTCGTTGATGAGAACCGCATCCTCGTAGTTGTAACCTTCCCATGTCATAAAGCCGATGAGAGCATTTTTGCCGAGCGAAATCTCGCCGTTGCTGGTGGCAGGGCCATCGGCAATCACCTGCCCCTTCGTGATGCGCTCGCCTTTGTTGACGATGGGGCGCTGGTTAATACAGGTGCTCTGGTTGGAACGCATAAATTTAATGAGTCGATAGGTTTCCAAATCGCCTTCATCTGTTTTAATTACAATCTCGTTGGCAGAAACCTTTTCCACCACACCGGAGTGCTTTGAAACAACCGCAACGCCGGAATCGACCGCTGCTTTGTATTCCATACCGGTACCAACAATTGGGGAATCGGTTTTCATTAGAGGAACTGCCTGGCGCTGCATGTTAGAGCCCATCAGCGCACGGTTTGCGTCATCATTTTCAAGGAACGGAATCATGGAGGTTGCAACAGAAACAACCATTCGCGGCGACACGTCCATGTAATCTACTTTTTCGCGCTCAATCTCAAGAATCTCATCGCGAAAACGTCCCGTTACGCGTTCACGCTCAAAACGGCCCATCTCATCGAGCGGCTCGTTCGCCTGTGCAACGTAGAAGTTATCCTCCACATCAGCAGTCATGTAAACAACCTCGTCTGTAACAACGCCGGTTGCTTTGTCTACCCGACGGTAAGGAGCCTCGATAAAGCCATATTCGTTGATGCGTGCAAAGGTTGCAAGGTAAGAGATCAAACCGATGTTCGGTCCCTCTGGGGTCTCAATCGGGCACATACGGCCGTAATGGCTGTAGTGAACGTCACGAACCTCAAAGCCTGCACGATCACGGGACAGACCGCCGGGGCCCAGCGCGGAAAGACGTCTCTTATGGGTAAGCTCAGCCAGCGGGTTGGTCTGATCCATAAACTGCGAAAGAGGCGAAGAACCAAAGAACTCTTTGATTGACGCCACAACAGGACGAATGTTGACCAGTGCCTGCGGGGTGATTACATCCATATCCTGTGCCTGAATGGTCATTCTCTCACGAACCACTCGCTCCATTCGGGAGAAGCCAATACGGAACTGGTTCTGCAACAGCTCACCCACCGAGCGGATTCTTCTGTTGCCGAGATGGTCAATATCGTCGGTATTGCCAACCTCATGGCAGAGGTTGTTGATATAGTTGATGGAGGCGAACATATCGTCTTTGATGATGTGTTTGGGAATCAGCTTGTCAACGTTTGCTTTGATCGCTTCCTTGAGGTCGCTCTCACTCTCGTTGTTTTCAAGCAGCTCTTTCAGCACGCAGAAACGAACTTTTTCATTAATTCCAAATTCTGTGCAGTCAAATGACACATAATTTTTAATATCTACCATACCGTTGGATAAAATAAGAACATTGACTCCATCCACGGTAATAATCGCACGAGAAACACCTGCCGCCTCAACCGCCATTGCCTCATCGTAGTTGAGTACAGCGCCGGGTTCTGCGAGCAACTCGCCGGTCATTGGGTTGACGATAGGCTCTGCAATTACATGCCCTGCCAAACGCTGGCCAATACCAAGCTTTTTGTTGTATTTGTATCTGCCCACACGGGAGAGGTCATATCTTCTCGGGTCAAAGAACAGGTTCTGCAAATGGGTTACGGCACTGTCTACCGTTGGAGGCTCACCCGGGCGCAGCTTGCGGTAAACTTCAAGCAATGCTTCCTCACCGTTTTTGGTGTTGTCTTTATCCTGAATGGTTTTTATAAGACGCTCGTCCTCGCCGAAAATCTCGTAAATCTCCATATCAGAGCCGTAGCGGTCAGTCAGACCGTTCTCACTGCCGCCCAATTTGTCGTCATCCAGTTTGAGCAAGGCACGAATAAAGGTAGTGATGGGAATTTTGCGGTTTTTATCAATACGAACGTAGAAGATGTCGTTGGAATCGGTTTCGTATTCCAGCCATGCACCGCGGTTTGGAATGACGGTAGCGGAAAACAGCTTTTTACCGGTTTTGTCGTAGTTCATGCTATAGTACACGCCTGGGGAACGCACCAACTGGGAAACAATGACGCGCTCTGCACCATTTATGACAAAGGTGCCGCTGTCGGTCATCAGCGGGAAATCACCCATGAAAATATCCTGCTCTTTTACCTCGCCGGTTTCTTTGTTAAGCAAACTTGCGCGAACACGGAGCGGTGCAGCGTAGGTTACATCCCTCGCTTTGCACTCTTCCACCGAATACTTCGGGGTACTGTCCAGACGGTAGTCGATAAAGTCGAGTACGAGGTTACCGGTGTAATCGGTGATTGCTGAAATATCCTGAAATACTTCCTTCAGCCCTTCCTCCAGGAACCAAGCATAAGAATTCTTTTGAACCTCGATCAAGTTTGGCATATCCAGAACTTCATTGATCCGGCTAAAGCTCTTACGAACATTTTTTCCTAGATGTACATCTTTCACATTCACCATAGGCTTGCTCACTCCATTCAATCTATTTACAACCCAATTATGCAAAACCTACAAAAAATCAACAACAAATTCTGCAAAATTCTGCACAATGGTATTGAATTTTATTTTGCTTTCTGTTATACTAATTGGTGTTAATGGCACACGTAGCCATTATGATACATTTTATTATTATATTACGATTGCAGCGGAAAGTCAATATTTTTGTCCTTTTTTGATAAAAATATTTTAGTGGCTTGTCCATTTTACCAGTTTACAAACGAAGTCAATACAATTTACAAACTATTCGAAGTGTCTGAACTTTTTCAGGCACTTTTTTTATTTGTTTTTATGCCGGCACGCAAAGCAGGGCGGATTTTCTGACCGCCCCGCCTGACTGCTATACGATGTGGAAGGTAATTTCAATGAGAAACGGCACCATAATGGAACACACCACACCGTTGATTACCGACACCACAGCAACCTCTTCATCGGTGCATTTCATAATTATGGGTAGTGTCGTGTCCTCACTGGTAGCACCCGCGGGTGCAATTGCCGCATAATGGTTTAGGTACTTCGCAATTGTTGGGATGATTAAAAACGAGAGTATCTCGCGGAATACGTTGGCAAGAAAGGTGATTGTACCAATCTCGGCCCCCGCAAGTTCGGTCATCATAACGCCGGAAAGGCTGTACCACCCCAGCCCCGACGCAATTGCCATGCTCACGTTTGGCTCCATACCAAAAATCAACCCAGTTATGTACCCGCCCATTACCGAACTCACCACAATAGCAAACGGAATCAGCAGAATTTTAAGATTGTTTTCGCGCAGCTTGCGAAAAATCAGTTTATTGGCACCCACGCTTATACCCACCGAAAGCATCAACAGGCTGAGGGTGTAACCCGCCACAGAATCAAGAAGCACCACGGTGCTCTGCGAGAACAGCCACTGGCCGCACGCTACGCCTAAAATTAGACTCACTATAGCCAGTATGATCATGGTTTGTTCTCCTTAAACATCAATTTCGTAAGAATATAGACACAAATTACCGAAAATACAATGGGCAGTATCGCAAACATTAATGCTTTCAGCCCTACACTTTGCAATTCTGCAAAAAATGAAGGGTTGCTGCCCAGCCCCGCACCCATACAAAAGATTAGCACTGCAATGAACACATATTGCAGCATGCCATTTATTTTTTGATATTTTTCAGGAATCACCTTGAGCCCTAAGAACATTCCCACCGCCATACAAATTAAAACTGTAACCATAAAATCTCCTTGTTTTCCCTCGCTTAATTCATCCTATGTTATAAAACCGAACTTTGTGCTTGTCGGCTTATCCCGCCTTTTCGACAAAAAACAGGGCGCACCGCTTTATGGCCTGCGCGCCCTGTTTGCGGAGGGTTTTCCCCGCGAATTTCTTATGCTAATTTCGGCTTCAAATACTATTTATAACGTTTGAAACGTGCACCGCAAGACGCGCGCGGCTGAAAGCCACCAAAATATTGTACCGCTTTCACTTTTATTTTTCAGATAAAAATTCCCGAAACGCACGATAAGCCATGTAAACATCGACCTTTGATACCACCTCGAACGGCGCATGCATCGACAAAACAGGTACACCGACATCGACTACATCAACATTCAGTTCAGCAATATACATCGCCACTGTACCGCCACCGCCGGCATCTACCTTGCCCAGTTCGCCAACCTGCCACAGTACTTTTTTATCATCAAGCAGCTTGCGGATTTTCGCCATAAAGTGTGCAGATGCCTCGCTGGTACCGCCCTTGCCGCCCGAACCGGTGTATTTTGTAACCACCACACCATAGTTGAGGTATGCTGTGTTTTTGCGCTCGTAAACATCGGGGAAGTTGGGGTCAAACGCTGCGTTTACGTCGGCAGACAGGCACTGCGAGTGCGAAAGCACGGTTCTTGCCTCAACACCGTAGGGTGCAGCAAGGTCTGCAATAAAGTAACGCAGATACGCGCACTTCAAACCGGTATTGCCGTTGGAGCCGATCTCTTCTTTATCTGCAAGCACGGTAACGGTGGTGTATGCGGGGTTTTCCACCTCAACAGCAGCTTTCAGCGAGGTGTAGGCGCAGACGCGATCGTCGTGACCGTAAGAACCGATCATGCTGCGGTCAAAGCCGAGGTCTTTTGCATCAAACGCGGGCACCGCCTCAAGCTCTGCAGAGAGAAAGTCGTACTCGGTAATACCATATTTCTCAAACAAGATGTTCGCAATGTTCAGCTTTACCTTCTCGCTCGCCTTGTCATCGCGGAACGGACGGCAGCCAATGAGAATATTGAGTTCCTCGCCCTTCAGCCCCTCAGACAGCGGGCGTTTCATCTGCTCTCTGCCCAGATGCGGCAGTAAATCGGTGACACAGAAGATGGGGTCACCCTCATCCTCACCAACGCTGATTTCAATTGTAGTGCCGTCTTTTTTAACAATGACGCCGTGCAGTGCAAGCGGAATTGCACCCCACTGGTATTTTTTGATACCGCCGTAGTAATGCGTTTTGAGGTAGGCAAGCTGTGCCTCCTCGTAGAGCGGACGGGGCTTCATGTCTAGGCGCGGGGCATCGATATGAGATGCAATGATTTTTACGCCTTCCTCATAACCCTTGGTACCAATAGTAGCAAACACCAACGCTTTGCCGCGGTTATTGTAGTAAACCTTCTCGCCTGCAGCATATTTTTTGCCCGCTTCAAACTCTTGGTAGCCCTTGGATTTGAGCAGCTCAACGGTTACTTTTACCGCTTCATGCTCGGTTTTAGCATCGTTCAAAAACTTTTTGTAATCCTCACAGAACGCATCAACGGTTTCCAACTCGCTGTCGGATAGGACAAGCCCGCCGTTTTCTGTTTTAATCAGCAGTTTTTCCTGCAGCAGCTCCGCTGCGCTTTTTTCTTGCTCTGCCATAACATAGACCTCCTCTATTTTGCTCAAAACTTATATAAGTTTCGGTAAATTTGCCGTGTTTGATTAATTTTGGCAACATACTTTTTGGTATCGCCAAACGGAATATTGTAGATGTTCACCCCGTCGGTGGAATGCTCCCGATCGGCAAGCCACTTTTTTGCGTTTCCCCACCCCGCATGATAGGCACAGAGGGCGGTATCCTCGCTTTCAAATTCATCCAGCAGCAGGCGCAGCAGCTTGGTACCGTATTTGATATTGATATGCGGGTCATAAAGATCGGTATAGGTTTCATCACCCGCATCGCTCATCTTGGATTTTGTCCAGTCGAACGTTTCCTCGGTAAGCTGCATCAGTCCGCGCGCACCCACGCTAGATTCCACGTGAGGGCGAAAGCTACTTTCGGTGCGAATCACCGCGAGCACCAAATCGTAAGGCAGGTCATTTTTATCTGCCTCCTGCCGAATGGTATCGGCATATTCGATGGGATATGCCTTTTTATAAAAAGTGCTGTAGGCTGTGCGCAGAGCAAAAAAGCCTAGCACCAACAGCACCAGCAATAATACGGTTGTTATCGCCTTTTTGCCTGTGGAAGCCGCCAAATATACACACCCTTTCCGCAACCGAATGCTGCCTATTTCTATTTTGGATTCTGTAAGAGCAGCTGTGCCAGCTGTTCGGCTTTTGCAACCAACCGCCGACGGTCACCGTCGTTGCACAGCACATGCTGTGAGCGTTTGGTGTAAAACTCGTCGTCATGCTGGCTCGCAATGCGCGCCTCCGCCGCCATTTCATCAAGCCCGTCGCGCTCCATAATACGGTCGCGGCGCAGCTTTTTTGGGGCAATTACCGCGATGATTTCGCTGCACATGCTGTCCACACCGCTCTCAAACAAAGTCGGGGCATCCAACACAATACCATTGGTATTCCCCATACAAATCGTATTGATACGGTGCTGAATCTCAGCTTTGATATAAGTATAGATAATCGATTCCAGTACCCTCAGCTCTGCCGCATTGCTGAACACAATGGAAGCAAGCAGCTTGCGATTGAGGCTCTGGTCATCATTTAATATTTTTTTGCCAAAATGCTTCGTCAGTTTCAGCAGGCAAGGGCTTCCGGCTTGGGTAACCTGCCGCGAAATCAAGTCGCAATTGATGACATCCAAGCCACTTCTTCGCAGTACGTCGCTCACCGTGGTTTTACCTGCACCCGTCTGCCCTGTCAGCCCAATAATCCGCGCCATTTTACACTTCCTTCCGCTCATGCACAACGCAAATTATCGCTCTGCCTCACCAGCCGGTTCCGTTCGAACCACCTGAAATGCCGCCGCACGAATCAAACGGTTGTACAGGGCAAGCCCCACACCTGTTTGATTTGGGCAGCGTGCATATACCACCTGTGCGCCCTCTTCATCCAGACGGCGCAGGCTGTCAAACAGCTTTGCCGCCTGTGCCGCCTCATCCTGCTCCGAGCCGATCGCAATAGAAGGACAGTCCAGGAACGGCACGTCTTCATTGTAGCACAGGGCGAACTCGCCCTCGGCGTGGTGGCTGTTCACGTAATCGGCGTATTGTGCCTGCGTGCCTTCCACCAAAATCACCCTGCATTGGGGTGCATAATGCTTGTATTTCATACCGGGCGAAGCAACCTTCGCATCGGGGTCGGGCTGATCGGTCACCGCTTTGTCTACCAGTACCTCGCCGAGCACCTCACGCAATTGTTCGAGTGTGACATAACCGGGGCGCAATAGCTTTGGCGTACCGCCCACAAGGGTGATCACGGTGGATTCCACACCCACCTCGCAGTCGCCGCCATCTACAATGGCATCCACCCTGCCCATAAGGTCATGGATGCAGTGCTGGGCGGTTGTGGTGCTGGGGCTGCCCGAAAGGTTTGCGGAGGGCGCCGCAACCGGAACACCGGCACGGCGGATAAGCTCGCGCGCCACCGCATGCTTTGGAAAGCGCACTGCAACAGTGTCGAGCCCCGCAGAGGTAACCGAGGGTATTGCATCGCTCTTGGGTAAAATAATCGTCAGCGGGCCGGGCCAGAATCTGTCTGCTAATTTAAGTGCGCTTTCGGGCACCTCCCGCACAATCTCGGCGAGCATAGCAAGGTCGCAGATATGCACAATCAGCGGGTTGTCCTGCGGCCTGCCCTTTGCCTCAAAAATAGATTTTACCGCGGCTTCGTCCTTGGCGTTTGCCGCAAGCCCATACACCGTTTCAGTAGGGATTGCCACCAGACCGCCGCTTGCTAGGATGGATGCGGCTTCATCAAGCTCTTTTTCACAGCCGCTGATATTTTGTATCTTGAGTATTTTTGTATCACGCATTTGTTTTGACTTCCTTTGTTGTGGCTTTTTCAAAAACAAAAAGCCTCTAGTCCATATTGCTCTGTTCCTGTAGCTTTTCCGCCTGATCAAAGGTGATAAGTGCATCCAAAAGCTCTTTGAGGTCACCGTTCATAATGTTATCGATCTTATATAAGGTAAGCCCGATGCGGTGATCGGTGACGCGTCCCTGCGGAAAATTGTAGGTACGAATACGTTCGGAACGGTCGCCCGTACCAACTTGAAGCTTTCTTTGCGAGGCAATCTCTTCGTTCTGCGCCTGAATCTTCTGGTCGAGCAGGCGGGAACGCAACACCTTGAGTGCTTTATCTTTATTCTTAAACTGGCTGCGCTCATCCTGGCACTCTACCACCATGCCGGTTGGCAGGTGGGTGACGCGGATAGCACTGGATGTTTTATTGACGTGCTGACCGCCCGCGCCGCTGGAACGGAATACGTCGATCTGCAAATCTTTAGGGTCGAGCTCAAACTCCACCTCATCTGCTTCAGGCAGCACCGCAACGGTACTGGTGGAGGTGTGGATTCTTCCCTGTGTCTCGGTTTCGGGAACACGCTGAACACGATGTACGCCGCTTTCAAATTTTAGTTTGGAGTATGCGCCATCACCATTGATGGAGAAGCTGATCTCCTTATAGCCGCCAAGCTCGGTTTCGTTTGCGCTAAGCACCTCGGTTTTCCAGCCCATGCTGTCGGCATACATCGAATACATTCTATAAAGAGAATTGGCAAACAGTGCAGATTCTTCACCACCGGCACCGCCGCGAATTTCGACGATAACGCTGCGATCATCGTTGGGGTCGCGCGGGAGCAGCAAAATTTTCAGCTCCTCAGAAATCCGCTCAATTCTCTCCTTGCTGTCGGCATACTGTTCATCCACGATTGCTTTGAATTCTTTATCCAAGCCACCCTCTTCGAGCAGCTCTTTCGCTTCGTTGTACTCATTTTGCGCCGCCACATATTCGCGGTACTTTTCTACAAGTGGGGTGAGGTTTTTGTATTCCTTCATCAGGTTTTTGTACTGCTCATTGTCGTTTACAACGCTCGGTTCCATCAAGCGCTGATTAATCTGCTCAAATTTTGCCTCTACATCTTTTAATTTATCAAACATTTCTGAAGTCCTTTCGGTATACATTGTATGAATCAGCGAATTTTGCACCCGCCGGTTATTGTTTTCCTTCATTTTAAAAATGTACTGTGGCAGCTAGAGGTTATGTTCCTCTCGAACTATTTTTTTTATGTTTTTTTCTGCTTTGGAGCGCGGAATCATGACCTCATGCCCGCAGCCTTCGCATTTGAGCTTAAAATCCATACCCGAGCGCAGCACAATAAAACGATTTGCACCGCAGGGGTGTTCTTTTTTCATCTGCAGGATATCGCCTATGCGTACATCCATGTAAAAATTCCTCCATCTGCTCAAAATAATCCACTTCATATTATAGCAGAAGCATTGTCAATATATCAAGTCTTAAACGATAGTTTGTCAGGCTTGCATACACTCGCGCATTTATACATATACATCATTTGGAGTAAACTGTTTGCGGTTTGCAATACGTTTAAAATTGTTTGGAGGTTATGAGAAAATGAATGCTTTATTTAAGCCCGAGGGATGGCTGTGCGATAACCCTGAAAACGCCGCTGCCTTTAGCAGCCTTGTAAGTTTACAGGAGGCCTGCACACAGGGACGCATTCTGGAAGCGCGTGCTCTAATCTGCGACAGCGCGCATAATCTGATTGTGGATTGCGGCTGCATCAGAGGTATTATTCCCAAAAACGAGTGTGCCATCGGCATTGAAGATGGCAGCACGCGGGAGATCGCCATTATTTCGCGTGTGAACAAGCCGGTGTGTTTTCGAATTACCGAATTCCGCAAGGGCAACGACAATAACACCTATGCATTGCTTTCGCGCCGTGTAGTGCAGCAGCAGTGCATTGAAACATACATCAATCGCCTCACCGCCGGCGATATTATTGATGCGCGTGTAACCCATCTCGAGCCGTTTGGCTGCTTTGTGGATGTGGGCTGCGGCGTGGCGTCGCTCATTCCCATCGACGCCATTTCGGTGTCGCGCATATCACACCCGGGCGATCGGTTCCGCAATGGGCAGGATATTCGCGCTGTGGTAAAATCGGTGGATTCTTATGGGCGCATCAGCCTTTCTCACAAGGAGCTGTGGGGCACATGGGAGGAAAACGCTGCACTCTTTCACAGCGGAGAAACCGTTGCGGGCATTGTGCGCTCTGTAGAAGAATACGGTGTGTTTGTGGAGCTTACGCCCAATTTGGCAGGGCTTGCAGAGCCGCGTGAGGGTGTTCGCCCCGGTCAGCACACCAGTGTGTACATAAAAAGCCTGATTCGTGAAAAAATGAAGGTTAAGCTGATTATTGTAGACAGCTTTGACGCGCAGTATGCCGTTACTACACCGCCTTACTTTATATCGGGCAACCACATCAGCCGTTGGCAATATTCGCCCGATGGCTGCGGAAAAATTATTGAAACCAGGTTCGAATAGCCAAGGCGATACCTGTACCCTGCACTATCTATTTGTTTTTTAAAGCGACAGGCAAGTTTGTTTTGCCTGTCGCTTTTTCTGTGTGGTTTGGGCTACCTCCTACAAGGGCATACTTGCCGCATAACTGATTGAATAAGTAAATACTATATGATACTATTTACTTAAAAAATTATTTATATTCTGTGAGGTGTGCAGTGAAAAAAGCATCCAAGAAATTCAAAATTCTTCTCTTGTCTGTTATTATCGCAGGCATGGCGATATTTTGCATTTGGCAAAACAACAGCATTGTTGTTACAAAATTTGACTACAGCAGTCCAAAAATTACAGATGGCTTCAACGGTTTTACCATAGCGCATATTTCCGACCTACACAATAAAAAATTTGGAAAAAATCAAGTAAAGATTTAGACAAAGTCAAAAATGCTTCTCCCGATATCATTGTTGTTACAGGTGATTTAATTGACAGGAGAAAATATGATTTAGCCACTGCGACGACATTTATTTTTGGTGCTGTAAAAATAGCCCCAGTGTATTATGTTTCGGGTAACCATGAGGCATGGTCAGATAAATACCGTGAGATTCAAAAAAGCTTAATGGATGCAGGTGTTCAGGTGCTTGATAATTCTGCGGTTAAGCTAAGCAGCGGTGGGGGGTCCATCGAGTTATTAGGCGTGAAAGACCCAGACTTTTTGACATTTGACTATATGGATGGAACAAATACCGAGGAGCTTTCTGAGCAATTGAGAAAATGGGATGCGAATGACGGTTTTAAAATCTTACTTTCGCACAGACCGGAGCTTTTTGATTTGTATTGTGAGAGTAACATAGACTTAATCTTTACAGGGCATGCGCATGGCGGACAATTTAGAATTCCATTTTTGGGAGGCTTGGTTGCACCAGATCAAGGATTGTTTCCTAAGTATACAAGCGGTTATTATACGAAAAACGCCTCTACCATGTTTGTAAGCCGTGGCTTAGGCAATAGCGTCATTCCAATAAGAATTTTTAACAGGCCTGAAATTGTAGTGGTAACCTTAAAAAAGGACAGCTAATGCCAATGAGCACAACACGAAGCAACTAAGGGTGAACCCGTCAATTGACGTGTTCACCCTTAAAACATCATCGTCCGTTTTATCGGTAGGATTTCTCAAGAATTGAGACAATCTCCTCCACCGAAAGCTGGTAGCGATCAACTTCGAACAATCCGCCCATAATATCCTTTGCATGCAAAGCAACCCGCTGCATTTCATCTGCCTTGATGCCATAGTCGGACATCTTCAGGTTTTCCACGCCACATGCCTTTTGCAGGTCGGCAAGTGCCGTTACAAAGTCTTCCGGCTTATCCGCATCTGCTTTACCCAGCGCCTTTGCCATTGCAACAAAGCGTTCGGGGCAAACCTTAGCGGCAAAAAGCTTGTTGTACTCGAGCGAGATCATAATCAGCCCCGCACCGTGCGGCAGCTCGGGGTAATACCCGCTGAGCGCATGCTCCAGCGAATGCTCGGAGGTGCAGCCCGATGTGGATTCCACCATGCCGGCGAGGGTATTTGCCAACGCCACCATAGCACGGGCCTCTTCATCGCTTCCATCGTTTACCGCGCGCGGCAGGTATTTGCCAATAAGCTCAATGGCGGCAAGCGCATACATATCGCTCATAAAATTCGCTGTTTTGTTGATGTAACCCTCTGTGGAATGGAACAGCGCATCAAAGCCTTGGTATGCGGTAAGGTGAGGAGGGACGCTCATCATCAAATCGGGGTCAATGATTGAAAAATACGGGAAGGTATCGTCATAGCCTCCGCCAATTTTCTCACCCGTTTCTTCTTTTGTTATAACCGTCCAGGGGTCGGCCTCGGTGCCGGTACCCGCAGTGGTGGTAATGGCAATAATGGGGAGAGGCTTGTTGGGTACAGGCATACCTTTGCCACTGCCGCCGCGAATGTAATCCCAGTAGTCGCCCTCGTTTGCCGCCATAACCGCAATCGCCTTGGCAGAATCGATGCTGCTACCGCCACCAAGACCAATGACAAAATCGCAGCCCTGTGCCTTTGCCAGCGCCGCTCCCTCCATTACATGGCTCTTTATCGGATTGGGCAGAATTTTATCAAACAGCACACACTCAGTGCCGCTCTTTTTTAGCAAATCCGTTACCTCATCGAGGTAGCCATATTTCTTCATCGAGTTGCCGGACGAAATAACCAGCAGAGCCTTTTTACCGGGCAGTTTTTCGGTTGCCAATTTTTCTATCTCACCCTTGCCGAAAAACAATCGAGATGGCATATAATAACTAAAGTTCATTACAAGTATCCCCTTTCAAAGTTTTTTCTCATTGTATCATAAATCGGTCTTAAAACACAGTTTTGTACTTGCGCATGGCGCAAAGGTTGAATATTTGTTTTACTATATCATAAATCGGTCTCAAAACGCGGTTTTGTACTTGTGCTATGCACAAGTTTGCGCGCAGGAGCGCGCAAAGACCGTTTCCGATGTGATAATACATATTTGTCAAACGACAAATTCCGCGTTACACGCGGAATTCAGCCCAAAGGCTGAATATTGTTTTATTATATCATAAAAAGTGTAGCATTTATGATATAGTTCGCCGTTTTGGCGGTTGCCCCGTAAGGTGAGCCATGGGCATCTAAATAAAGATAATAACCGTATTACGGTCATTATATCACATTGCCGCTAAAACTGTTGTTTGTATTTTGTGAATTTTTATATTATCATAGAAGTAAGAATGGAGGTGGGCAGGTTGAAAATTGAAATTCCCGCCTATGTACAGGCTGTGCTTACACGTTTGGAAGGCCACGGCTTTGAGGCATATGCAGTAGGCGGCTGTGTACGAGACAGCATGATGGGAAAAACACCGCATGACTGGGATGTAACCACCTCCGCGCTACCGCACCAGACAATGACAGCACTGCAAGGCTTTCACCTGATTGAAACAGGACTTAAGCACGGCACGGTAACCGCTGTGGTAGAGCACCAACCTGTGGAGATCACCACCTTTCGCGTAGACGGTGAGTATTCCGACAACCGCCACCCCGATGAGGTGCATTTCACGCGCAGTTTGCAGGAGGATTTAAGCCGCCGCGACTTTACGGTAAACGCACTCGCCTACAGCCCTAAAACGGGGCTGGTCGATTATTTCGGCGGGTGCAGCGACATTGAAAACAAGGTAATTCGCTGCGTAGGCGAGCCCGGCAGGCGCTTTGGCGAAGATGCGCTGCGTATTTTGCGCGGGCTCAGGTTTGCATCGGTACTGAGTTTTACAATTGAATCTGCAACTGCGCAGAGCCTACTGCAAAACCGTAGCCTGCTGCAGTACATTGCGGCGGAGCGCATTTCCTCCGAGCTGTGCAGGCTGCTTTGCGGCGAACAGGTGTTTCCTATCCTGATGGACTTCTTCCCCGTCATCACCGAAATTATCCCCGAGCTTGCGCCCGCTGTGAGCTTTGATCAGCGTAACCCCTACCACACCTACACCGTATACGAACACATTGCGCACAGTGTAGCGGCCGCCCCGTCAACCATACCACTGCGCCTCACCATGCTGCTGCACGACATTGCCAAGCCAGCCTGCTGCACCGAAGATGAAACGGGAAGACGGCATTTTCACGGGCATGAAGATGTCGGCACCGAAATGGCAGGAACAATTCTGCGCCGGCTAAAGCTGGATAACCAAACCGTTTCGCGCGTCTGCACGCTGATAAAATACCATGATATTGACCTTGAACCGACCGAAAAATGTGTACTGAGCCAGCTGAACCTACTTGGCGAGGAGGTTTTTCGCGAGCTGCTACTTGTAAAGCGTGCCGATAACACCGCACAAAGCGAATATGCACAGAACCATACTGTGAAGCTGTTAAACGAGCTGGAGCTTGTTTTGGAGCGTGTGCTTGCGCAGGGCAGATGTTTTTCACTGCGCGGTCTCGCTGTAAACGGCAGTGATTTGATTGCTGCGGGCGTACCTAAGGGCGTAGAGCTTGGCAAAACACTGCAATACCTGCTTGCACTGGTAATAGACGGCGAGTGCGATAATAAAAAAGAGAAGCTGCTTGCAAAAATACCCAATCTACCACGCAGTGCCAATTCTCCGTAAATAAAAACACTTCCAAATATTTTTAAATTACTGGATTCTATTTACTTGGAAAGACTGTTTCTGTAAGCTTTTGGAATAGCAAAGCAATACTTATCAACAGATGAGTATAAACTAAGACGCCGACCATCAAACCGATATCCCTGCGGATGAGCTAAAAGATTATGTAACCACCAAAAGCAAAAGGCGTGAAGTAATGATAAAAAAGACCGCGGACAGCGGGCTTAACATAATAAGCTGTAAATTGATCGATTCCAGCAGCGGTACAAGCTAGGCTGCCTGATGCTTGGACGTACAATAAAGAAAAACAGGGGGAGGCTTACATGTAAGCCTCCCCCTGTTTTTACGCCGGTAAAAGACGTTGGTTTTGCTAATCCCGATTGAGTACCTTGATTTGCAGTCCCTCCATCACATCGAGGGTTTTCTCATGCAGCTCAGGGTCAAAGCAGGCGGTGCAGTTTGAATCTACCACAATAGCCGCCTCGGGCTGTGCAGTTTTTGCAATCACCGCGTTGGAGATAACGCAGATATTGCTGACCAACCCTGCCAGCTCAATTTCATCATAGGTAGGCGCAGTGAGCAGGTAATCGAACAGCACCTTACAACCGAAGGTATTTTTCTCCAGCTGCGGGTGCCCCACTGCCAGCTCCTTTATTTTACCGTATAGCTCCCAACCAGCGGTACCCTTTACACAATGCGTAACCGGCAAATTTTTGCCCTCCTGCGTATAGAGGTAGTCGGCAAGATGGGTATCGAGAGTGAATACAATATCGTCTCCGTTGGCGTGCGCAGTGTCAATTTTGGCACAGATCGCATCCTCCAGCTGCTCGGCTTTTGGGAACCCAAGGGCACCATCCACAAAGTCATTCTGATAATCGACAACCACCAGTAGTTTTTTTCGGTTCATATCCGTCTCTCCTCACTCTATAATTGTTTGGGCATACTCTACGAACGATCAATTGGTTTTTCATTTTTTATACCAAGGTCACTGCCCAGCACGGTTGCAGTACTTATGGCATCTCTGCCAAACTTGCTGCGGATGTGGTCCATTGTGTGCTCCAGCTTATCTTGCCGTTCACGGCTAAGATTATTCTCGGCACCAAACAGAGAGAGCTGCTCGGCACTGCCCTGCGGTAAAAGGTTAGCGCCTGTAATGGTGAGCATGCGGATGGGAGCATTCAGCTTCCATGACGCGAGAATCAGCTCAAGCGCGGCTTCGTATATCTCCCGCGCCAAGTGGGTAGGCTGTACCAGCGTTTTCTGCCGTGAAATGGTTTTGAAATCAGGGTCTCTCACCTGCACTTGCACGGTGTGGCAATCCAGCCCGCAGTGACGCAGGCGTGCGGCGACGGTATCTGCAAG
This sequence comes from Hydrogenoanaerobacterium sp., assembly GCF_032017025.1. NCBI lineage: Bacteria > Bacillati > Bacillota > Clostridia > Eubacteriales > Oscillospiraceae > Hydrogenoanaerobacterium > Hydrogenoanaerobacterium sp. The sequence continues at coordinate 2,914 of NZ_DALZQO010000030.1, read as the reverse complement.
TGCGGCGGCACCCGTCTTAATGTCATCCAACCCGAGCAGGTTGCGGCGAAAGGTCATCCCGTTGCCCACGCTTTTTACTTCACGTTCTTCGTATGCCGATTTCACGGGTGAATCGTCCAGCCCCGCGGCATAATCGTGTATCATTTCACCCATTTTACCAAGCCTTTGCGCCAACAGTGTGCGGTCAGCGGCGGCAAGGTCGCCTATGGTGCGCACCCCCAGTAGCTTTAGTGTAGCAGCTGCCGCCTTACCGACATACAGCAGGGCGGTAACAGGCAGCGGGTAAACAATTTCGCGGTAGTTTCCGCGACTAATTACAGTGGTGGCGTCGGGCTTTTTGTAGTCGCTGCCCAGCTTTGCATAAATTTTGTTAAAGCTCACCCCCACCGAAACCGTCAGCCCCAGCTCCTCTTTTACCGTACGACGAATGGCATCGGCAACGGTTTTACCATCGCCGCCGAACAGATGCATCGTACCGGTAATATCAAGCCAAGATTCGTCAATGCCAAACGGCTCGACACAATCGGTAAAGCGTTCGTAGATTTTGTTGACGAGCCGCGAATATTTATAATACTCATTGTGGTGCGGGGCGACCAGCGTGAGGTTGGGGCATTTGCGCTGTGCCTGCCAGATGGTTTCTGCGGTAGCAACCTGATAAGCCTTGGCAAGCTCGTTTTTTGCCAAAATAATTCCGTGGCGGCTGTCGGGGTCGCCGCAAACCGCCATTGGAACTTCGCAAAGCTCGGGGCGCAGCAAGCATTCCACCGAGGCGTAAAAGCCGTTCAGGTCACAATGTAGTATCGTTCTATCCTGCTGCAATGCCGGCCACCCCCTCTATTTTCGATACTATTATTGTACCTTGAATCGCGCCAAATTACAAACCATCAGCCCCCAATTACAACCTTTTTTGTTGCAATATTTTCGACAAAGCGCTTGTCGTGCTCCACAAACAGCATGGTGGGTGAAAACTCTAAAATTAGCTGTTCAATCTGTACGCGCGAGAGAATGTCAATAAAATTGAGCGGTTCATCCCATACATACAAATGCGCCTGCTGGCACAAGCTTTTTGCCAGCAGCACCTTCTTTTTCTGCCCACCGCTAAACTCAGACATATCCTTCTCAAACTGCACACGTGAAAAATCGAGTTTGCGCAAAATTGTCTTGAACAGGCTCTCATCAACCTGCTCGTGCTGCGCAAATGTCTTTAGGTCGCCCTGCAAAAACGAGGTATCCTGCGCGACGTAAGAAATAATCAAGTCGCCGCTGTGCAGTAGCTGCCCTGTTGAGGGAATATTATCTCCAAGCAGCAGCTTTAGGATGCTCGATTTTCCACAGCCGTTGCCGCCGCAAAGCGCCACGCGCTCCCCTGCCTCAACGGTAAAATTTAAGTGGTCAAACAGCGGTTGATCCCCATAATGAATTGAGAGATTCACCGCCTGCACCTGACGCGTACTGCGGTAGGGCAGCGGCGACAGCTTAAGAGAATCCGCATGCTCCAGGTTTTTCAGCAACGCCGATTTTCCCTCTAGCGCGCGCTGTGCGTGCTGCTCAATCACCTTGGCTCGTTTCATCATCTTTGCTGATTTGTGCCCGATAAACCCGCGGTCGGGAGGCACCTGGTCGGGCGGGCGGTGCCCGATTTTGGTGCTCTCCAACCGGTCAGACCAGCCTGCCTTTTGTTTGGCCGCCGCGGTCAGCTTGGAGACCTCTTTTTTCAGGCGATCGTTTTCCGCAAGCTCAAATGCATCCTGCCGGTCCTTGTTCTGCTGCCAGCTCGTATAGTTGCCGCGCTGCACCTCAATGTTTGTGCGGTTGATGGAAAGAATATGGTCGGCCACGCGGTCGAGCAGGTCACGGTCGTGCGAAACGAGAATAAAGCCTTTTTTTGCGGCAAGGTAATTTGCAACCGCCTCACGGCCTTGCGCATCAAGGTGGTTGGTGGGCTCGTCAATCAGCAAAAAGTTGCCGTGCTTTAAAAATAGCGCTGCCAGCAGCACGCGGGTGCGCTCCCCGTTGCTTAGCGTATCAAACGGGCGGCTGAGTACCTCGCCGTTCATCCCAAGTTTGCCCAGCTCCTGCTCAATCAGGCTGTCGATGGTATACCCGTCGGCGGCGATGTAGTGCTCAAGCAGGTCGCCGTACGCCAGCAGCGCTTCCTCCGTCTGCAAAGCGAGCAGGCGCTGCATTTCTTGCTCCCACTCGGCATAGGGCGCTATACTGCTTTTCATAACATCGATGGTGTTTTGTGCGGTATCCTCTACTTCAAACGGAAAATAGTCGAACGACACCGGCGCAGTGATGCTACCGCTGTAGGAATAACGTCCGAGCAGCAGGTTAAGCAGAGTGGTTTTCCCTCTGCCGTTGCGCCCAATAAAACCAAGCTTCCAATCGGTGTCGATTGTAAAGGAGACGTTTTCAAAGATAGGGTCGTAGCTGCTGTCGTAGCTAAAGGAAAGGTTATTTGCATTGATTTGGGACATATCGTACCTCCATGCCGGTAATTCCGGCTGTATCTGTATTGTAAAACAAAAAACAGCCCGCAAGAAAGTTCATTTCCTACAGCCTGTTTCGATACAGAAAAATCATGGCGGTACCATAGTTCTCTATCCCAAACGGGCAGCTGAAATCGTATTACTTTCCTGCTTTCGGTAACTCAAACAAGCCCCACAAGGGAGCACCATTCTTGTTATCCAACTGTTGTGGGCGTCCGTTTGCCGGTCGCACCCAGTTATATTAGCAGGTAAAGTTACGCATTTCACAGCCCCTATCGTTCTTTTTTGCTTATTATAGTAAAGATAGCCTAAAAAGTCAAGTTTATCTGATTCATCTTTCGCTACATAAAAACAGAGCCATCCGTACTGAACTGACCCCAAAAAGTTAGACAAATATTTAATAAGAAAATTGTTCAAGCAAC